>JAPLUJ010000557.1 GCA_026397695.1 Verrucomicrobiota bacterium
GCAATCACCAAAGCCGTCCGCGGGAAAAAACCGGAGTGAGCATGTTGCCACGGAGCACGAGTCTCCAAACTCGCCAGTCGCTAAGAATTTGCTATTTGGGCAATAGCCGAAGCAAGGGCCGGACCGGAGGGCGGGGAAATGAAGTTCTATAGGTTTCGCGCATGGGGAAGCGAGAGTGGGGCTCGGCAATCGGTAGAATGGGGGGCGGCCCGGGGGAAGCCTGTGGTCTTCCAAAAGCATTAGCGCATCGACGAGCGGGCGTCCTTGACCTTCTTTTCGAAGGCTTCCAAGTCCGCCTTGCTCGTGCCCGCGTTGATTTGGGCCACGATCTTCTCGCAGTTGGCATCGGTGACAACCACCCGCGGGGTCGGGCCTTTGATGCTGACCACGGACGGGAGGGATTCCACCACATCCTTTTCCTTGCCAACCACTTCAATGACCACTGCGTCCTGCCGCGGGATGGCCTTCTTGGCGCTTGCATTGTTGGCATTCACCTCGGCGATGCATTTCGGGCAGTTGGGGGCGTAGTACCCTTGGTAGAAGACATAGGCGATGAGCTTGCCGGATTTGGCGGCCGTTCGCTTGGCATTCTCGACTCTTTTCTCATTGATGGCGGAGAAAGCACTCCCCATCCCCAACACAGCTATCATGACGACACATAAAACAGATTTCATACTGACGATACCTAGGAGCACGCCGGTCCGCTTGTCAACCATCAAGTAAGAGGTTTGCCACGTTGCTACTTTTTTTCCACGACCGACAAGTGCGGATTCGCTGACTTGATCCACGATCATGCGGTCACCCGCCGCCCTCTCTCCATCCTCCTGCGTAAGGATGAATACGAGAAATACCCCTACGTCTGGAAGTTGCCGTGAAAACCTCCAGTCCATCCGTCCTTGCTGCCACCCATTGCATGATTGCAGGAATTTGCTATTGGGGTGAATCTATCAGCGACAAGTTGGGCATCAGAAATCGAAGCGGCTTGCAGGACTTCGCCGCAGAAGGTTCTGCATTCAAGATCTTTTTCGTTGGTGGTCCGGGCGGATTAAGGCATAAGCCAGAGCACTCCCCACCCGCCATGCGCTATCCGACCCGCTTCCAACAAAAAACCCTGTGGAACGCCGCCACCGGGGTGTCCATTCTGATACTCGGCGTCCTGTGCGTCGGCTTGGTCTGGCTCACCGGCAAGGTTTTCGGGTTTCTCCAACCGGTGCTCATCCCGCTGATCGTGGCTGGCATCATCGCCTACGTGCTCGACCCTGTTGTTAGATTGTTGGAGAAACGCGGGCTCAGCCGGCTGTGGTCGGTGGTGGTGGTGTTCATCGCCATTCTCACGCTGGTCGCGCTGCTGGCGGCGGCCGTGGTTCCAGGCATCCAGCGCGGGCATGGCTCCTTGAAAAACCTGTTTCCCTCGTCACGTCAGGCCGGACCTTCCGGACCGCAGGACCCGGGCACCCCATCCGCAGATCCGGAGGCAAGCGCCGAAGCCGATGAGACGACACGGCTCGGCACGACGCTCGCCCGCGAACTGCAGGATCTCCAACAGCGCAACCCAAGCGGCGTGATCGGCTGGCTGCTGACCGAACTCGACGAGCAGGGGAACGTGGTTCAGTTAGATCACGAAAACGCGCAACCGCGGACCCTGGATTCGTTTGTACGCAGTCGCGGCGGGCGGATGCTCTTCGAATACAAGGGTGCCATATTCAAAACCGTCCGCGAATGGGCGATGGCGGGTTCCACCAAGATACTCGGCTTTCTGGGGTTGGTCATCGGCATGATCATGGTGCCCGTCTATCTGTTTTTCTTCCTCAAGGATTCCGCCGCCATCCGCACCCACTGGCACGATTATGTGCCGCTCAAAGCCTCGCGCTTCAAAACCGAACTCGTCGATACCCTCCAGGAAATCAACGGCTATCTCGTCTCGTTCTTCCGCGGCCAGGTGCTCGTCGCCGCCATCGATGGCATTCTCGTGGGCATCGCCCTCACGCTTTTCGGCCTGCCCTACGGCTTGTTGATCGGTGTCTTCATGGCCATCCTCGGCGTCATCCCCTACATCGGCAATATCCTGTGTCTCATCCCCGCCTGCATCATCGCTTACCTGCAGGCCCAGGGAACGGCACCCTTCGGCATGAGCCCCTGGACCTACGTCGCTTGTGTGGTGGCGATCTTCATCGTCGTCCAACAGATCAACTCACTGGTGACCGCACCCAAAATCGTCGGCGATTCGGTGGGCCTTCACCCCCTAACCGTTATTTTTTCGATGTTGTTCTGGTCGTTGGTGCTGGGTGGATTCGTCGGCACCTTGCTGGCCGTCCCGCTGACCGCTGCGGTGAAAGTATTGTTCCGGCGTTTCATTTGGGTGCGGCAACTGCTCGACCCA
>JAPLUJ010000244.1 GCA_026397695.1 Verrucomicrobiota bacterium
AAGCGGTCCACATAGGACTCACAGCCGAAAGGCATTGGTGACACTTAGGAGCAAAAGGTATCTTCACAATTTCTTTCTTGTCCACATAGGACTCACGGCCGAAAGGCATTGGTGACCGCAATAGCGTATTCACCCATGACTCATGACTCATGACTCATGACTGGTGACGTCCACATAGGACTCACAGCCGAAAGGCATTGGTGACCAGACACGGGCGAGCCGCCCGTGCCCCTCTTGTTTGGTCCACATAGGACTCACAGCCGAAAGGCATTGGTGACGGGGGTTGTGAAGAACGGGTTGGGAAACCCGTTCCCTGGAGTTTGGCCCCGATTTTTTTAACGGGTTGGAAAACCCGTTCCCCGATGATCACTCTGTCGGATTTCCTTCTCGTAAAATCCGCGCGCGCTGCCAGCGTGGGGCATGGATTTGTTTTCCCAAGCGAAACCCGTGGCGGACAAGGCGTTATCGGTGACGCAGCTTTTGCGGCGGATGAAAAACCTGCTAGAGTCGCAGGTGGGCGAGGTGTGGGTGGAAGGCGAGGTTTCCAACCTGAAGAAACAGGGCAGCGGGCACTGGTATTTCTCACTCAAGGACGAGGGGGCGCAAATCCAGTGTGCGATGTTCGGGGCGCGCAAGCGTCCGGGTGCGGAAGCACTGCAGGACGGCGCGAAGGTGCGCGTGTTCGCGGAGGCCAGTGTGTATGAGGCGCGCGGACAGTTGCAGATCATCGTGCAAAAGGCCGAGCGCGCGGGGACCGGTGACTTGCAGGCGCGCTTCGAGGCGTTGAAACGCAAACTGCAGGCCGAAGGATTGTTCGACGCTGGCCGCAAGCAGCCAATCCCCGGGTTTCCCACCGTGATTGGCATCATCACCTCCGCATCTGGCGCGGCACTGCAGGATATCCTCAACGTTCTAACACGCCGCGCGCCGGGGGTCCAACCGGTGCTCTGAAAAACTGGGCCGTCCCGAGGCGTTCGGCTATCCGCGCTGCGACGTGCTCATCGTCGGCCGCGGCGGCGGCTCGATCGAGGATTTGTGGAATTTCAACGAAGAGGTCGTCGCCCGCGCGATCGCCGCCTGCCCCATCCCCATCATCTCGGCCGTCGGCCATGAGATTGATTTCACCATCGCCGACTTCGTCGCGGACCTGCGGGCACCTACTCCCAGCGCGGCGGCGGAACTGGCCGTGGCCGATGGCGCAGAGTTGTTAGCCAGACTGGCGCAATGGCGCCGCCGTCTCGGGCGCCTGACCCGCGAGCGACTGATGCGGGCGCGCCTGGCCATGGATGCGCTCAAACGCGGCGTGCTGCAACGCGATGGCGCAAAATTGTTACGGGAACCGGTGATGCGGCTCGACACCGCACGCGACAGGCTCGCCCAAACCCTGCGGACGGTGATGGACGCTGCGGCCGTTAGATTGAACGAGGCGCGGGCCGGACACCGCGCGCAACATCCGGCGCGGGTGCTCGACCGACGCATGGAATCTCTCATCAACCTGCGGCGGCGGCTGGAGCGGGCCGCCACCGACCCCATCGACCGACACCACGAACGCCTCGGCCGCCTGCACGGCTTGGTGCGTGCACTCGGCCCGGAGTCCGCCTTCCAGCGCGGGTTTTCCATCACCCTGGACGGGGACGGCAAGGCGCTGAGATCGTCTATCGGAATCAAACCAGGTGATCTCCTGCGGACCAAATTCATCGATGGCGTAACCACCAGCCGGGTGGTTGACGGGTGAACCTTGAAAGGAAAACAGGAAACCACGAAACGCACGAAAAACCAAGAAAAACCACGAAAACCAACGAGTTTTGGATATTCATACCCTCATCCATCAGGTGCATGGGCAGACTGTCACAATTCCCTCTTGTTTCGTGCCTTTTCGTGATTTTCGTGGTTCGCATTCCCGCATCCAGGTTCATCGCATTGCGGGCTTGCACCCGGTGGGGAGATGTGTTGTATTGTGATTGTTATGAAAACCATCGTTGTTGCAATAGATTTTTCAAACGCCACCCCGGGGGTGCTGAAAATGGCCACCGAACTGGCAACAGCCTTCGGTGCGCAGTTGCGTTTGTTCCACGTCGTCGAACCAGAGCCCAGCTACACCGCCTACGGATTCACGCCCGATGAGTTTCCGGCGCTCCATGCGTATCAGGATGAAGCGAAACGCCGGGCCGTCACCCAACTCGATGAACTGCTCGCCAAGGTGCAAGCCGAGCTGCCGGACGCGACCTGTCAGATTGAGGAGGGCAGCCCGCTCCACGCGTTGCTGGATTACGTGAAGGCAAGCGGCGCGGATTTCGTGGTGTTAGGTTCGCACGGTCACGGCGTCATTGCTTCCCTGTTGCTCGGCAGCGTGGCCGAGGGCATGGTGCGCAAGGCGACCGTACCTACGCTCATTGTGCCCGCGTCGGCCGCCACCTGATAGGATGGCCGCTTTCACGCGCTCGGTGCGGTCATCGCCAATCTAAGTTTCTCATTATTATTATGGGCGGGCCGTCGCGATCCGGGATTTTTTATGCTTTGCGCTGCGCCGGTTTCGCGGAAAACTCACGGCGATGCACTGCGGGTGGATGTTTCTAGCAGACGGAGTGGCGAACATCTCGCCGCTGTTCGCCTTGTTGACTCTGGTTCTGGTGCTGGCGGTGTTGATTTCGCTGGTTCTGGTCAAGTTCAAGCAGAGCCTGCTCGTGGGCTATTTGTTGAGCGGCGTGCTCATCGGCAACGTCGGGTTGCTGTGGCTCACCGGCACCGATCGGGGCGACCCGGTGATTTCCGATCTTGCCGCCATCGGAGTGGTGTTGCTGATGTTCACACTGGGAGTGGAGTTTTCACTGGCAGAACTCAGGCACCTGTGGCGGATCGCCCTGATCGGAGGATGTTGCCAGGTTGGAATCACCTTCGTCATCGTTGGCGGGGTGGCTGCGGTATTGGGCTATCCCGTCGCGGATAGAATTGTTCTGAGTATCGCCGTCGCGCTCAGTTCGACGGCGGTCGCGATGAAATCATTCCAGGATCTCGGCCAGCAGAACAATCCCGGTGCCCGTGCCAGTCTCGGCATCGCATTGTTCCAGGACATCCTGGTGATTCTGGTGTTCCTGGTGCTGCCCGCTCTCTATCAAGAAGGCGGCGGCGTGGGCTGGCGGATCGGCATTTCCATGGTGAAAGGCGTGCTCTTTCTGGCAGGTGCCTGGCTGCTTGGTCTGTATGGCATCACGCCGCTGTTGCACGCGGTCGCACGCACGCGCAGCCGCGAGCTTTTCACCCTGACCGTGATCGGCCTCTGCGCGGGGATCGCGTTCGCCGGCGGGGCGCTCGATTTGTCGCTGGCCCTCGGGGCCTTCGCTGCGGGATTGGTGGTGAGCGAGTCGATCTACAGCCACCGTATTCTATCAGACATTCTGCCTTTCAAGGATTTGTTCCTGGCGATTTTCTTCGTCTCGGTGGGCCTGTTGATTGATTTGTCGGTGGTGGTTGCCGAGTGGCCCCGTGTGCTGTTAGGGAGTGGAGTCATTCTGGCATTGAAGGGCACCATCGTGTTCGGGGTGTTGAAATGCCTCAAACTTCCCGGACGTGCGGCGATGCTTGCGACCGCAAGTCTTGCCAGCACGGGTGAATTTTCGTTGGTGCTAATAGGCAAGGCGGGTGGCTACCGGCCGTTTGATCCGGGCACCGAGCAGATGCTGCTGGTATGCACGGCGGTGACGATGGCGGCGGTGCCGTCGTTGATGCGGGGGGCGGTGCCGTTCGCCAAATGGCTGGAGGGCAAGGGCATTCTGGCGGCGCATCGGGCACCTCCGGTGTCGATGGCTCCGACACAGGTGATCAAGGAAATCCGTGATCACGCGATCATCTGCGGCTACGGCCCGGTCGGACGGGCGCTCAATGAAGCGCTGAAACGCTGCGGTGTGGCCACCCTGGTGCTGGAGTTGAACTCGGATACGGTTAGAATTCTGAAGCAAGCGGGGCAGCCGGTGTTGTTTGCGGATGCGACGCACCCGGAAGCGCTGGATCTAGCAGGCATCGCGCGGGCGCGCCTGGTGGCGTTCACGTTTCCGGCGGTCAATGCCACCTGCGCCGCCGTGCCCTTGGTGCGCGAACGCAACCCGGGTATCTATATTTTCGGACGCGCCAAATATCCCAACGAGGTCACGCGCCTGCGCCAACTCGACGTGCAGGTCATCCACGACGAGCGGGAAAGCGCGCTGGCCATGGTGCGTGCCGCGATTTCCTCCTATGAACGCACCGACATCGATGCCGAGCAAGTGGTGCGCGAAACGATGGAGGAAGGGATCTGAGGCGGTTTTTCCAATCATATTATAGATGTCCAGCCCCATATCCACCAGCTCGGGAAATAGCTCAGAATGGCAGCAAATTGATCAATGTCTGTTTCATTAGAATTCCTTTGCGATTAAGGTAGGGACGTCGGTTGTCCGACGCCCCCCTCGCAGATCCCGGCGTGCGGAATTACCGCACCGGGCTCCTCAGAAAAGCGCGCATTTGGAACGACGATCATCATTGGGGCTGGTTGGACAGACGGTTTCATGCGGGGCACGGCTGGGTTTGTCGAGCGGATTTCGGCGGCGGCTTTTCGTTGACCCGGGGTTTCGGCATCTTCCAGCGCGCCCAGGCGGCCCTGAAGGTCTCCACCGTGAAGCTTTTGCGCTGGCTCCGCCGGTTGAGCCACTTGTAAACCAGTTGAACCACCTCATAGGAGTAGGCGCTGGTCCGTTTTGAATTGCCGATTACACAGTAGTAGTTCCAGTATCCTTGCAACTTGCTCTTGAGGATGGGCAATATCTCACGGAGCGGTAGGCTCCGTGCCTTCTTGAGCCATTCCTTGAGAGCCGCTAGGCTGGCCCGGAACTTCTTGGAATTGGTTCTGCGCTTCACATTCCTGCCCTTGGGATTGCGCCGGTTCTTCGCCCAGTAGAAGTCAAAGCCAAGGAAGGTGAACTTTCCACTGCTCTCCGACTCCCATCGGTTGAATTTGACCAGCGCGCTCTTTTCGACGGCCAGTTCGAGACCGAACTTGGCGAGCCTTTCAGGCAGCTTGCGCAGGTATGCCTCGGCATCGTCCTTCCTCTCGAAGGCCACGATGCTGTCATCCGCATAACTCCGGAACATGACACGCCCTCTGCTTTCCTTGCCTATCACCTTCTTGATCCACAGGTCTTGCACAAAGTGTAAATAGATGTTGCCTAACAGCGGGGATATGACTCCGCCCTGGGGCGTGCCCTCGTAGGAGGGCGACCAGTGTTCCAACTCTTCCATCACTCCGGCTTTCAACCATTTGCGGATCAATCGGATCAGGCTTCGGTCGGCTATGCGTTCTTCCAGCATTTTCTCCAGCCAGTCGTGTCGAATGTGATCAAAGAACCCCTTGATGTCCGCTTCGACTATCCAGCGATAGGTGCCGCCATACAGCGCCTCGCTCAACGCCAGGGTTTCCTGGCGGGCATGGCATCCGGG
>JAPLUJ010000046.1 GCA_026397695.1 Verrucomicrobiota bacterium
GGGCCGCCACCTACGATTGGAAGGGGCTTGCCGACCAGGCCCATGCACTGGAACCCGACCACCGCACGCTTGGCCGTGAGAACATCCAAGTCCGCGCCGTGCTGCCAAGTGGCTGCGGCGTCCCGCCGCAGACCGTGCTAGGCGCGTCTCGCGCCGGTCTTTCCTCACAACTTTCGGAAGGCTCTGCCCTGCCCGATACAGACGCTGAAATCGCCCGCATCACCGATGCCCTGCGCCGCGCCATCCGTCTGGCGGGTCTCGCCTATGCCACCGAGCAAACTTACGTCCACTGGGCGGGGCGCTTCACCCGCTTCTGCTTGGAATATCTAAAACAGACTCCGCGTGACGCGGTCCCCCCGGCCATTACCGCCTACCTCGACTATCTGGCTCTGGAGCGCAATGTCGCCCCTGCCACTCAGAAGCAAGCCCTCAACGCCATGGCCTTCCTCACCAAGAAGGTTTTCAGCATCGAGGACTTCACGCTCGAACACATCACCCCCGCCCGCGGTGGCCGTCGCCCGCCGGTCGTCATGACCCGCGACGAAGTGCGCTCCGTTCTCGCCCATCTGGAAGGTCCCTGGAAACTTGCCGCCCAATTGATGTATGGCTCCGGCATGCGCATCATGGAGTGCATGCGTCTGCGCGTCAAAGACCTCGACTTCGGGCAAGGCACCATAACCGTCCATGATGGCAAGGGCAACAGACACCGGGTCGTTCCGCTGCCCAGAGCCTTGGAGTCGACACTGCAATCCCACCTTGCCGCGGCCCGCGAAAAGCACCTTCAGGATCTTGCTGTCGGCGCGGGTGATGTCCACATACCGGAGTCCCTGCTGCGCAAATACCCGAATGCCACCCACGAGTGGCCGTGGCAATATGTCTTTGCATCCGCCACCCTTTGCGCCCATCCCCGCACCCGCCGCGTTGCCCGTTATCACCTGCATCAGGATTCCATGGCGCGCCAGTTTCGCGCCGCCGTGCTCAAAAGCGGCGTTCCCAAACATGTTTCACCGCATTGTTTGCGCCACTGTTTTGCAACCCATCTGCTTGAATCCGGTGCCGACATCCGCACCGTGCAGGATCTCCTCGGCCATGCCGACGTCTCCACCACCATGATCTACCTCCACGTCATGAAACGCCCGGGAGCCGGTGCCACCAGCCCCTTGGACTTCAACCAGTAAGCTCGCCACCCGGCATCCCACGCCCCGAAAACAACCGAACTAACCACAACCACACAATTTGCTCGCCAAGGCCGCGTCCGTCGCCAAAGATGTGTTCATGAACGGTCTTCCGTGGAGAAGTGCGCTTCCGGGTCGGGTTTGCCCCCTGCTCAACAACGCGTTGTGTAACACCCCCCAATCACGACCGGTGGTTCAATAATTCTGTTCTGCCCATATCGTGCGGCCTGCGCGGTGAGGAACTCCATGATCCTCTCCCGCTGCTTATCACTCATTCCCGCGATCATTTCTGGCGTGATGGCCTTCATGCACACGGAGCACTGATTAAGAAGAGCGAATGCTTCACGTTCGGTTTCTGGCGATTCGTCGAGGGCGTTGCGGATGTCTTCGAGCGAGACTTCAACGTCCACTTCGAGCGGTTCGGGATGTATCCAGGTTGGTATTTTCATCGGTGGTTTTCGGTAGTTCGGAAGAGGCAGAACAAGGGGATGGTGCCGACGCTCAGGGCATCTCAGTTTCGGGCGATGGCCGCGCAGATTCGCGCGGCACATCACCAGCGTTGTGCAGATAAAATGGATCAACCTCCACGTCAGCGGGGATTCCCGCTGACCACCACCATTGCCCGGTGATCGCATGTCGTTCCATCGGCTCGCTCGCGATGACTTTGTGGACGACTGACATTTCGTAGTGGAGTTGGTCGGGTATGTAGGTGTCGCATTCTTCCGCCGCGTGGATTGCCGCGCAGAGGATTCGACCGTCTTTTCTGATTCGGAGAGCCATGGTGTTACGGAGATTCAAAGAGCACAACAAGTCGCGCCAGCTAACCGCCGGGAGCCTCCTGTTTTGGTACGGGGTTGTGGGGCGGCGGTAGCTGCGCTGTGGCGTTCTGTGACAACGCGGCGAATAGGGGTTCGAGTGCCCTTGCCGCTGCGCCCTCGCCGTTGTCGCGATCAAAGAGTCGGACTTCGAGCAGGTCGCGGCCAAGATTGATTTTCATGACCCGACCATTGAGATAATCGAAGTAGAGGTTTTGACCGTCTCCCCTGGCGTCGATTTCGCGTTGCGCCCACGCCGCGTCCGTCGCGCCTTTGTAGGTATTAGCCAGGAAGCTGATTCCTTGCATTCTGGATGCGTTGTAGAGAGCGGCTAGCACTTCCGCTTTGTCGAGTTTTGAGATGTCGATTGGTTCGTTCATTTGGTTGTTTGGGGTTGGAGAATTAAGACACAGAACAAAGCGTGGGAACTAACCGCCGGGACTGTCCTGTTTGCCAGCCGAGCTACCCGGCGGCGGTAGCTCCACAGCAGCGTTCGCTAGAAAATTTGAAGAATGACCCCAGCTCGGCACTTTATTGATGAACGACTTGCGGAAGCATGGAAGGAGATCGACGCGGATTTCCTCCTTTGGACATCCCGCAAGAAGCATCCGAATCTTGAATTCTCGGGATCTATTGCGGAGCAGTTCTGGGGCAAGAGCCTCAAGTCCTACGCCGCCACGCTCACCGATACCGCGTTCCGCGCAGCGAGGGAGATTGCGGAAGATCACAAGCTGGATGCCGCAGAATGCGCGCAAACTGCTGGCGACGCCGTAGAGAACGCGCTTCATCGATTGATAACAACAATGGTGAGGATCGACAGGCTTATGCGCGGCAAGGGATTTCCAGATTCGATCAGCGAGCGCGATGGCTCCTATCCGTTGCAAGAGTGCTTGAAGCGATTGAATGCCAAGACATCCGCCGAAGTGGACGCCGCTAAGTCGAGGTCCACCCCGCTCGTTCGATTGCCTTTGGATGGAGATCATGGCTTTTGGTGGTTTGTTCGCGCTTCCTCGTGGTCTGTCAGGTTCTGGATGCTTTCTTCTTCTACCGGTCTGCTTCTGGGTGCCTTCCTTTTGGGGTTGGGCGCTGCCCGCAACAACACTTTCACCAAGGTGTGGGACGCTTTACAGAGCGCTGGAAGCACCCAGCCAACTACTGAGCCAGCCAAGCCGAACACCACCAGCACGCCTACCCCGTAGCAGATGATATCAATAATATACACCGAGATCTTCATCCACGGCGAAATTTCAAAAGCGAACAAGCCGCACCACGCAACCGTGCATAAGCTCTTCAATTTCACTTCTCCCTCCTTTCACTGGCGCACGGTGCGTGCGCTCTGACGTTCACCAAGAAATGGAAGAAGTTATTGTCAAGCTACTATTGCTAGCTCTCGTGGCCATTCCCTTCGCCGCGCTACTGAGTGACATGCTGGGCAGAACAGATGGCCTGATGTCACGGGTCGTAATTGGAGTGACGATCATCTTGGCACTTGGAATGGTATTCGGCGGGTTTCAAGAACGCCCGAATCTTGCGAACTTCGTTTTTTGCGCGTTTTGCGCGTGGCCGATTTCTCTCCTCGTCGCCAAGGTAGTGAGACCATCCATATCCTGGTATTCGATTTGGGTCTCGGTTCCAATCATGAGTTGGTTCCTAGTGAATCTCATGATCGGGTTGTCCGACGGCGCACCCTTCAGTGGTGTATTCGGCATTCTTTTAGGATGGATCTACATGGTCATACCCTTTGGCATTTTGAGTGCGATCTTCGTGGGCATCCAACGCTTCGTGAGGAGAATCCGAAGAGGTGAACAAGCCGTGGGATGCAACCGGCGACAACGTCCTTCTTTGAATTCGGGCTCGCCACCGCCGGTGCATCCACTCTAACGTTCTGGATACTATCACCGAGCCATTCGGCATCCGGTTCGAGCAGGTATGACGCTTTTCCATCCTTCCCGATTTTGATCCGCAACTCAGATATTCCGCGTTCACGCATGAAGCGAGCCACAGGCTTGACGAAGTGCTTCACCCATGCGGCGTTGTGGCGTTCGAGATCGCGCACAGCAGATCCAGAACAAGCGGGTGGATTCGACCCGGTATCACTTTCCAATTTCTTTTTCATGACTTTTCAATATCTCCGGGCGCATCACCCTTTTCGTTCTCCAAGAAATTCATCATGCGAACCCTTATCATATTTTGCGCGGCGCTCTTTATCGTGGGCTGCGATTCTAAGGAGTCGGGCGCACCAGATACAAAGCCCTCACTAGAAGCTATGAAGACTGAACTCAAAGTAGGCGGCGTTTATGCCTCCAAGAACGAAGAAGGGAAGTTTACGATCACCAAGATTCTGGCAATGGACGAGTTTGCGGTGCATGCGAGGTTCTACAATAAGGAATTCGATGAGATTCCTTCCGAGATTTCCACCAAAGACCTGACTTTCTTGATTGGCCATGCACCGCTGGCGCGAGAGGGCTTCCTCAAGGATGGCCAACAGCTGATCTCCACCGAGAAAGTTTCCGACGATGAACTCGAAGGATACAAGCTCTACCTTGAAGCGATGCGCGAGCAGTAACACGAAGAAATGGAGAACAAGCCGGCACATCCAACGGCGGGCAACGTCCTTCTTTGAATTCGGGCTTCCCCCTCCGCCGTGGATGGCCTATACGTTCGACAATAATGGAAAAGACGAATCCAGCCATGACCGAAAAAGAACAACAAGCCGCAGCCCTACGCTACAAAAGTTGGTCGGCGGCGCAACTGGTAGAGGCAACCACCACTCAAGAAAGCCAATACCTGCCCGAAGCATCGCAATTAAGCAAGAATTGCAGTCGCGCTGCATCGGCGAATCTGAAATTGCAGCGCTTGAACGTCATGCTCAGACTGCTGCGATCACTGCGAAGCGAAGGATCACTTTCGCACTATTCGTGTTTATCGTCAGTGCACTCTTGAGTTCTTTAATTGCCTTGCTTTTCGGAATTGGCGACATTAGCAGAGGCGTGCCTGCATTCCCACCTATAGGATTTCTGGAGGCCGCATGGGGAGCATACGGAATTTATGTTGTTACGAAGCTCTGGCGCAAGCGATACGGCGCACCCGATCATGCCGTGTGGCTTGTCCGCCTTTCAATCCCTTTGAACATTTTGTCGTTGCTATCGCGCAATACGACGGACTCGGGAGCCCTTGGAGGGGCTATTATAGTATCAATCAATCAAAGAGAATTCCTGAAATTTATCCATCCAAGCCGGAGCCGTAAACGTGCCACGCCCAAGTCGAACAAGGCGCGGCTGGACAACCGGCCAAAAGCTTTTCAATCTCATGATTCAATCTCCTTTCCATCGCTGGCCGGCGCCAGCGCTCTAACGTTCGATTAAGACAAAGAAATCCATGAACAAGAACTTTCGCATACTCGTTCTTTCCCTTCTGGCCGGATTCGCAGCAAACGCCAAGCTTGATGCGGAATCCTACCAATGGACCGGCCCCGCCAGCGGCAATTGGAACGACGCCAACAACTGGACCCCAAGCCAAGTCCCCGGCACCGGCGACACTGCATCCATTTCCGGCAATGTAGCCGTGGACATCGCCAGCACAGTTTCCATCAACGGCCTAAGCGTGGCTAATGGCTCTTCGTTGACCGTCAGCACGGGAGGAGTGCTGAATATCCTCGACGGCGCGGTCGTTTTCGGTCCGCTGGTCAACGCAGGCACGGTCAACTGGCTGGGTGGGGAGATCATGATCTTCTACTCCCCGAGCAACGGCTGGTCCGGCACCA
>JAPLUJ010000429.1 GCA_026397695.1 Verrucomicrobiota bacterium
CCGGCTTATCCTTGTTAGGTTTTGGCGGGCCTTCGGCGAACACGCTGACGATGAGGTTGCCAAGCGGACCGGGACGGGTTTTCCCGGGGTCCGCGTGGAAGACGAATTCCATGGCATTGCCCGCAGGCTTGGTTTCCATGGTGATGCCTGGGGGGGGGGAGTTGAGGGAGAACCTGAGGGCTCGGTTGTTAGCCAGCGCGTTGACGCCCGGCAGCCTGAGGGATGCGGAACCGCCGACGGGCAGGGCAATGCCGGCGGCACAGGCGGCGCGCAACCTTTCCATGACAGCGAGTTGGAGCGGTTGGCGTCTTGGCCCCTGCGGGCTGGGCAGGACCTGGGCTAACAACTCCTCGGCGGGCACCAGATGGCGGTAGAAAAACGCCTGCATGCGATCATCGGCGGGCACCGCCGTGCGCACGACATCCTCGTCGCCGATACGGGCCCGGCCTTCGATGGTTAGAGGGACCGGCGCCGGTGGCGGTTCGCCGGGCAATTTCAAGGTCATGCGTACGGCGTCGGTATTGGCGGGTAATTTGGTGCCGACCAACTCGAATCCCGGCGGGGCGTTTTTCAAGGACAGGTTGATGGCCCCGGTGAATCCGTCATGGCGCACGATGTGGGCGGTGACTGGCACCATGGCACCGGCACGGCCGTTGATGCTGGACGGGACGATGCGCAAGTCGAAGCCCGGTTGCGGTGGCGCGATGATCAGGCGATAGGTATGTGCGCGACTGCCCTTGCCCTGGGTATCGGAAACATGAAACTGATAGGCTCCGTCCTTGTTAGGAGTAAAGGCGACGCGTGAATCCGCGTGATGGGTTTCCAAGCCTGCCGCCGGGTCGTCGTAATCATCGTTGGATGCAACCACCTGGCCGTCGCCATCGGTCACCCTGAGCATGGAATCGAGTGGCGAACCAAGGCGGCGCGCGCGGATTTCCGCGACCACTGCGGAGCCCGCTTTCAAGTGCAGCGCAATGACATCATGCTCGCCGGGTTTGCTGATGGTCGCGTTGGCAACACACGGGAAGGGAAGTTCCCACGGTGCCTTGGCTTGCACGTCGCTCGCGCTTTCCAAAAACTCCGGGAAGCGGCCGGCCTCGAAGCGCATGAAGCCGATGGCCGGTGCCTGCAAGCCGATGTTGCGCAGGCCCGGGGTGGCGCCGGCATCCACGGTGATTTGGCGTTCCGGCAGGTTCCATCCGGCGACCCGCAGCGTGACCTGCGAATTGAGCTGCCCGCCGGTCGGGAATTGTTCTGTCAGGCAGGCGATTTCACCGATGCTGATGCGGTAGACAAAGTCCTCGCGTCCGCGGCAGATGGAATCCCGGATGCGCAGCGTGTAACAACCATCGGCCGGAATGGTGGTGGTGATGAGCGGGTCAGGCCGGAAGCTGAAGTCATCGCTGAAGGCGATTTCACGCCCCTTGGGATCTAACAAAGTGATATTCGCCTGGAACCAACCGGGCACGGCATCCGCGAGATAGGGGATGAGTTCGCGCGCCGCGACCGCCAATGTTAGATCCATTCCTTTGCGGGCATCGAATGAGAAGCAATCGACGTCGCCGGGCAGGATGCGGCCATTGATCACCGCCGGGATTTTCAGCATCGGCGGAGTGGTGGTAGCGGGCGTGTCGTTAGGTTCGGTCTCCGCAACTTCAGGCAAGACCCCGACTTGAAAGACCATGGGATTGGAAATGCCGGTGGGCGTGAGCAGGCGGATTTCGCGATTGCCGGGAGCGGCATCGGGATTGATTTTGACGCGCAGGGTGACACGCTCGACGAGTTGCGGGTTCAATTGCCGTTTCGGGTCGCGGCGTTGCATGATGCCCTCGCGAAAGGCCGCCACCTCGTCGGCGGTGATCCCGGCGCGCTCGGCGATCTTCGTCAGCAAGTCATCGTCCCGCATCATCTTGAGCGGCGACTTTTCTTTTTTGATTTTCTCGCGTTCTTCTTGCAGGAGGTCGCGGATGTCGTTCAGGCGTCCTTGGCTGAGGGGTTTGAAGGTTTTGACGATGGTGGCGTGGATGCCGGCGCCGGAGAATGTTGCGGCGGTGGTGCCGGTCAGGTTGACACCCCCGACGATGATCTCAATCTCGCTGCCACGGCTGCCACCGGACGGGTAGGCATAACCGATAACCGGTGCCGGTTGTTGTGAGAATGCCGGGCTGGCCAGCGCCAGCGGAATTCCTAACAATATGATGCGACGCAGCGTCATGGCGGGCAATAATCACATGATTTCGCGCAAGCGCCCGCCACTCGGGAGTTTCTCATCCTTGCCGGGAGTGACGCGGGCGGGCAGGCCGAGCGGGTGTGGCAGGGAGGCATCCGGGTCGATCCCTAACAACTCGTAGATGCTGCCAACCAGGTCCCACGGATAGATCGGGCGGTTGGTGACTTCCTCGCCGCGGGCGTCGGTGGTGCCGACCACTTGGCCGCCACGGAACCCGCCACCGGCGACCATCGAGCAGAACGCCTTGCCGTAGTGATTGCGTCCGCCGTTCCAGGGCGATTCATTTTGGACTTTCGGGGTGCGTCCGAATTCGCCGCCCCACCAGACGATGGTGGAATCTAGCAGTCCGCAGCTTGTTAGATCTGCGATGAGGGTGCCGACGCCCTTATCCATTTCCGGAAGTTGCCGGCGCATGATTTGGAAATGTTGTTTATGGGTGTCCCAGCCTTTGTAGTTGATGGTGATATAGGGCACGCCGTGTTCCACCAATCTGCGTGCCATGAGACAGGCCTGGCCGAATGTGGAGCGTCCGTATTGATCGCGGAGTGCGGCGGATTCCTGATTGAGATCGAAGATCTTGGAGCCGTTGCCGAGGATCAGGTCATAGGCTTCCTCCTCGCTGCGGCGCATGCTGGCGATGGCCGGGTGGTCAGGCGCGGCTTTGGCGAGGGTGTCCATGTGATGGAGCATGTCACGGCGTGATCGCTGGCGTTCCTCGCTGATTCCCTCGGCGACGATCCCCTCGACGGCGAAAGGCGACTTGGCGGGATTGCCACCAGTGGCGAAGGGCTTGTGTTTCGAACCGAGAAAACCGGCTTCGGAAAACCGGCCCTGCGGTTCTGTTAGAACAATGTAGGGAGGGATCTGGCTTTTATATCCGGCGGCGCGGCCTTTGAACAATGAAACCACGGCCCCGACCGACGGATAGACGATGCGTCCACCTTCCGGGTGCCCGGTTTGCATCACATAGGAAGCGGTTTCATGGGCATTGATCCCGTGGGTCATGCCGCGCAGCAGCGCGAGCTTGTCGGCTTGCGACGCGAGCACGGGCAGCAGCTCGTTGATGCGCATGCCCGCGACTTTGGTGTCGAGCGGTTTGGTGAACGCCCCGCAATAGTCCGCGCCGGCGGCGGGTTTCGGATCGAAGGTATCCAGGTGGCACGGCCCCCCCCACAACCAGATTTGGATGACCGCTTTGGCGCGCGCGGCAGGTGCCGTGGTGGCGTCTGGCGGGGTGGGGGATTGGGCGCACAGCGGCGGGCTGCCGAACATCAAGCTAACAGAACTTCCGAAGACGCATTGCAGGGCGCGGCGGCGCGACAACGGGTGACCCAGCCCGCCGCCGTCGGCCGGCAAGGAGGAGCAGTCATGGCGCAATGGGTTTAATGACGACATAGGAATTCGGTGGTGTTGAACATGGCCCAGGTTATATCTATCAAGGCTTCCTTGCGGGTTGTCGAGGCGGTTAGATTATCCCGGAAAAGCGCTTTCTCCGCTTCGGTGGGCGGACGCGATAGGATGGTGGTATAAAGATCGGTGGCGAGGCGGTTGGGAGCGTCGGCGCTGCGCAGCGATTTGCGCAGGATGCGGCTTTGTTCGATTTTCGCGCGGATGTGGGACGAGTTGAGGAAGTGCAATCGTTGGGCGCCGCTCGGGTTGAGGTTGCGTTCGGATTCGAGGCCGGCATCGCGGGCCGGGCGGCCGAACAACTCGAGGAAAGAACTGCTGATACTGCCATCCGGCAGGGAGATGGCGCGTGTGCCGTCCGGCAGGAAGGTGAACGGTTCCGGGATCGCGCTGGAATACTCTTCGGTGGTGCCGGTCACGGCGCAGATCGCGTCGATTAACACCTCGGCATCCAGCCGCCGGATCGGATAGGTGCCGAACAACTCAATGGCATGCATGATAGTTGATAGGTCCGCGAATTGACGATCAGGCGGAACAAGTGCCGCGTGTCGTAGCCGTGACTGACGAATTCATGTTCGAGGTAAGCCATGAGTTCCGGGTGGGATGGCGGGTTGTTGCTGCGGACATCGTCCGGTTCATGAATGATGCCGCGTCCCATCAACCAATACCACGCGCGGTTGGCAAAGTTGCGCGCAAACCATGGATTTCCCGGTTTGATCAACCAGTCGGCAAAAACCGTGCGCGGGTCGCGATCCGCCGGAATGGAAACCTGGCTGCCATCCGGCATTTTCACGGCGGTCGTGGTCGCCGGTTTGGATTCATCGAAAAAGACGATTTCCTCTTTCCATTCCTTGGTGGTCTTGTAGCCGACGCGGGAGAAAAAAACCGCCAGGGAGTCCAACTCGGCAGACGACCAGCCTTCCTGTCGCACGCCCATGAAGGCGAGCGAGGCGGCGGCGGCGAGGGCTCGCGGCTCGTGGCTGGGCACCGCCCGGAAAAAGTTGGCTTCGGGCACGCGCATGTTGCTGCCCGAGGCTGTGAGCAAGCCGCGGGCGAAGCGATCGAAGGGGAGGTTGTTGCGGATGCACGTGTGCACGAGCCGGTGATACGCCTGTGCCGGGTTGGGCCATAGATTGACCGGGAACTCGGCTTTGACCCGCAGCAGGTCGCACCACTTCATCGCCCAGTAGTCGGCAAACTCGTCACGCGCGAATAACTCCTCGACGAGCTTGCCGCGCTTGTTAGACGCTTTGTCCGCCAGAAAGGTGGTCACTTCCCCGCTGGTCGGCAGGGTGCCTATCAGATCAAGGAAAACCCGGCGGATGAACACCGCGTCGGAGCATGGGTGTGCCGGGGCGAGGCCCTCTTTGGCCAGACGCTTGAAGACGAGGGTATCTATGCGGCTTGGGGGAACGGCGAAGCCGGGGGTCTCGAACGGATTTTGCGGTGCCTGGATTGCTGCCGCTGGTGCGGCGAGTGAAGGCCCCGCGCTCAGCCACAAGACCACCAAAGCAATGCCCTTCACCATGTCCAAGGTTCTCTGGAATTGCGCTTTGATGTAGTCAATATAAGGGTTTCGCCGCTGGGTGCAATACTGGAGGTGCGGGACTGGAGGTGCGGTACATGTGCCATGCCCGGCAGTGCAGGGATTGTATGTCCTACCGGAAGGAAAATCGTGAATCTCCCGGCAAGCGGAACTTTTCTCCGCTTGGCGTGAAAGAAAATGCTTTTGAGTTAGTATTACGGGCAAGGCAAAAACTGCCCGAGAAACCATGAAACCATACCCTGCCACTGTCTGTTGTCTGTCCGCGTTGCTCGCCATCGCGGTTTCATCCGCACCTGCCGCCGATACGAAAAAAGCCTGGACCGATCCGGCTGTTGCCCGTCAGGAAGACCCCGATTTCTTAATTCAGGGGGAATACGGCAGTGCCCAACCGGGTGCCGCAGCAGGCGTCCAGGTGGTGGCGCTGGGTGACGGAAAATTCGATGCCTATGTCCTGCAAGGCGGCCTGCCTGGACTGGGGTGGGTGCGCGGCAAGGAACGCGTGGTTCTCAACGGCAGCCGCAGTGACAAAGACGTTGCCCTCGCATCGGCCGACGGCAAGATTTCGGCCGTGATTCGCGACGGGAAATTGGCCCTGACCCGGCAGGGTGAAAAAGAACTCACGTTGCCGCGCATCGAGCGTACCAGCCCAACCATGGGAGCCAAGCCGCCTGCGGGTGCCGTGGTTTTGTTTGATGGTTCCTCCGCCGACCAGTGGGAGAATGGCAAGCTCGAGAACGGCCTGCTGGCCGCCAACAACTGCCTCAGCAAGCCAAAGTTCAAGAGCCATGCCATTCACCTCGAGTTTCTCACCCCCTACATGCCGTATGCACGCGGTCAGGGCCGTGGCAACAGCGGGATTTACTACGGCGGACGCTGGGAAACGCAAGTGCTGGATTCATTCGGCCTGGCAGGTGCCCAGAACGAATGCGGCGGCATCTATTCAATCAGCGAACCGCGCCTCAACATGTGCTTGCCTCCGCTCGCCTGGCAAACCTATGACGTGGAATTCACCGCTGCAAAATTCGCCGCCGACGGCCAGCAGACTGCCTGGCCCAGGATCACCGTCAAACTCAACGGCGTCCTGATCCACGAGAATCTGGAACTGCCCAAAGTCAACACCACCGCCGCGCCCATTGGCAGTCCGCTCAAGGACGAAGAAGGTCCGGTATTCATCCAGTTCCACGGCAATCCGGTTTTCTTCCGCAATATCTGGGTCGTGCCCGTGAAGTAATCCTCCGACTCGCCCCCCCCCCATTTTTCCGCCGTACTCCGATGCTTCCCGGGCGGGCCTTTTGTGGCTCGCCCGGCGCGGTGCGGACCGGAACGAAGCCCTCAGTAGCTCCGCGGCAGATGTGTGATGCCATCTCCAGCAATTTCCCATGAAGCCCTTGAAACGATCACTCCTGTCCATCCACAGCCTGCTGATTGGAGTCACATTGCTCCTCGCCAGCGTACCGGTCCGCGCAGCGGAAGCGCATGTGCCTGCGGCTGCGGCCGCGACCCATGCGGCGGCAACGAACTTCCAACAATCATTTGCCATTACCGGCAACTACCTCAACCTGCCAGTGGACGATGCTTGTCCGAAGCGCTATCTCATCCTGCGCGATGCCAAGGGCGCGGCGGTCACGGATTTCCGCATTCGCCTCGCCGAGGACAAGCCGGTGATGTGGGGATCGGTTGACGTGCGCAAGCATCGCGGCCAGACGCTCACGCTGACGTTCGATGCCATTCCGCCGGATCATCCCGCGCTGGCGAGGATCCATGCCTCCGACGCATTGCCGGATACGGGGAAGTTATACCGCGAGCAGTACCGTCCGCAGTTCCATTACACGCCGCGCGTTGGTTGGGTCAATGACCCGAACGGCCTCGTCTATTACAACGGCACCTATCATCTGTTTTACCAGTGGAATCCCTACGGCACGATGTGGGACAACATGCACTGGGGTTATGCCACAAGCACGAACCTTGTGCATTGGACGGACCACGGCGCGGCCTTCACTCCGCGCTTCCAACGCGAGGCCTATAGCGGTTCGGGCGTGGTGGATTGGAAAAACACCACCGGACTCCAGACTGGCGGGCATCCGCCCATCCTTCTGTTCTACACGGATTGCGGCGCTCGGTTTCAGGAAAAGAGCCAGCACAAGACGCCGCAAGGGCTCGCCTACTCGGTGGACGGAGGGATGTCGTGGCAGGATTACGCGAAGAAGCCGATCCTCGAGCCGTTCCCGGTGGCGGGCGGGAAAAGCTACCATGTGGATCGCGACCCGATCGTGCGCTGGTATGAACCGGGGAAACATTGGACCATGATGCTATTTGTCGGCGGCGGTACATTCCGCGTGTTCAACTCAACCAATGCGCTGGACTGGACGGCGGTCTCCGACCTGAAAGTCCCCGGTCACAACGAATGCCCCGACCTGTTCGAGATCGCGGTCGAGAACGAGCCGGGCGTGAGGAAATCGGTGTTCGTTTCCGGGGGGGGGAATTTCGTCGTCGGCGATTGTGCGAAATTCACCGTGGGCAGCTTCGATGGCAAAACCTTCACACCCGAGCAACCGTCACGCGTGATGGATGAAGGGCGTGAGAACTATTCCACGCAAACCTTCAGCGACGCGCCCGACGGACGCCGCATTTATGTCGCCTGGTTTTCGCGCGGCTTTGGCACGAAGCCCATCGGCGACATGCCGGCCAACGCGCACTTTCGCGTGCCATGGGAACTCTCGCTCTACAAAACCGCGGAGGGCTACCGAATGCGCCGCCTGCCGGTACGGGAAATCGAAATCCTGCGTGGCCATAAACACGACTGGAGCGATGTCGCGTTGACGGTGGACAAACCCTTCGACGCGCAACTCAAGACAGCCGAGTTGGACATCGTGGCGGAAATCCAACCCGGCACGACGAACACGTTCAGCTTCGAACTGAGCGGCTTCAAAGCCACCTACGACGCTGCGACGGGAAAGATGAGCGCGCTGGGCCGGACGGTGGATGTGAAACCCGTGGATGGTTTGCTGCGGTTTCGCATTCTGCGTGACCGCCTGATGGTGGAGATGTTCATCAACGATGGCACGATAGCGATGACCGGCCTCCACACCTTTGATGCGAGCAAGCCCGCGCTGCGCATCACTGCCGATGGCGACGGCCATCGCGTGAAGCGGCTCACGGCCTATCCGATGAAATCCATGTGGGAAGCAGTCAAACCCTGAAACGGGTCGTGCGGGTGTTAGATCAAATCTCCGGTGCCAGCACCAAGCGCACGCCGTTGATGCGCATTTGGTGGTCGTAGAGGAAAGCGTTGCGTGACGCCGAACGAAGGTAGCGCACTGCGACGCCGGGAACATCGGGCAAGTACTGGGCGGCTTGGCCGGAGAGAAAACAACCGCCGCGGGCGACGCGCCGCTTCGCGATGCTGGGTTCGGTGGGACCCGCCGGGTCGGTGACGGCTCCCTGCGGGTACGGGCCGTACCAATCGTGACACCATTCATACAGGTTGCCGTGCATGTCATATAACCCCCATGCGTTGGGTGTGCGCGCACCGGCGACTTCTTCCGGCGTGTCGCCATGGAATGGCGGCGGCAGGAACTTCCGATCGCCGTTGCATCCTGCAAATCCACCGCACACGGCGAACATGAGCAACGGATCCGCCTTGACGTTGAACGGTCCGGTGGTCCCCGCGCGGCAGGCGTATTCCCATTCGGCCTCGGTCGGCAACCGATAGACATAACCCTTGGGCAAGCGCCCGGCGGCACTTTCGATGGCGGTGATTTTTTTACCGAACTGGTTGGCGTCCTCCCATGTCATGCCGTCCATCGCATAACGCGAAAGGTCGCGGCACTGCCGCTCGATGGTCAGGAACGATCCTCCTTGATGCAGCTCCGGCACCGAATATCCATAACGCCCGGCACCCACCAGAATCGGGCGGAAATCCGGCCACATGATAGGTAGATATTGAGCGTGTGTGGTTTCGGTAGCGGCCATGTAGAACGGTTTCGATAGAGTAACCTGGTGCTGCGTCTCGTCATCGCCACGGCCTGTTTCAGTCGGCGGGCTGCCCATCGTAAACGTACCCGGCTTGATAAGAATCATGCGAATGCCGCCGGATTTCGGCACGACGAACGACGGGGCACCGAGTGATTTGACTGCTGCCGCATCGAACTGTTCTTGTTTGGCGTCGTCAGTCCTGGGGGTCTCGTCGGCCCGGACAGCGTGTGCTGCGGCTAACATAATCCCGGCCAGAGCCAAAACGGTTGCTGTGGAATTCCATTTCATATCAGTCGATTTCCTACTTATAGATATAGGGTTTCATCCGTTTGAGCCAGCGCAACTGGTGCGGCTGGATTTTTTCCGGGCCGCCCATTTCGAAATCCAGGCGGGAGTCCCAGTCGATTTCGGCGACCCACCGGCTCTGTTGTGCGTCGAGTACTTGTTGCAATGTCTTCTCGTCTTCGGTCAGCGCAAACTGTTGGTACCGGGCCAGATATGCTCCGATGCTGCGCTCGTATTGATTCCAGCCCGAGCCCCACGCGCCGAGGCCGTAATACTCGTCGGCGTTGTTGAGCATCTGGAATCGCTGTTTACAGGTGTCGACGGCTGCTTGTTTCTTTTTCAACTCGATGAGCATGGTCATGGAGTTCTTGCGGATGAATTCGTCACGCTGCTGTTGCTTGCTAGGTTCTTGCGCATGGTCCGGCTTTGGGGGGGCGTCCGGCCGGACGTCAAACTTTTTGCCCAGTTCGATGCGGAATCCTTCGTACTCTTTCTCGAAGTCCTGGGCGGCCTTGGCGAGTGCGGCAATTTCCTCCTTGCCGAGACCCTCACGCTCCTTGCGAATTTCGATGCCCTGTTGATACCAGGTTTTAAGACGTGACGTGTTGATACCCGGGGCCTCCTTGGCCGCTGGGGAATCCTGCCAGGCCTTGAGGCGTTGGGTGTTGAGCTTCTTGAAATCATCGAAGCGACTCAGAAAACTTTTGTCAACGCGGCGCGAGCTGATTTCGGGCACGATGCCGTCTTTCGCGAAATCCTGATGAATCACCGAGTAGATCCGCACATGATCCAGCGTGCCTTGGAAACACTTGGTGCCATCGCGCGCGGCGGCGATGAAGTTACGTTTCACGCACCCCCCAGGAAACACCGCCAGTGGTCGGAACGTGGATGCGCACGAGGCGACCTTCTGATTGTCATAAAAGATCGTCATCGTTGTGCCATCGATTTCGACGCGGACGGTGGTCCACTTGTCGTTGGCGAGCGCGGGAGCAGTCAACGATGCCTTCTTGCCACCGACAATCGTGACGAGTGATGCCGCGCCGGACGGGCTGACACCCAGCATATAACAATTGTCAGCCGAAC
>JAPLUJ010000009.1 GCA_026397695.1 Verrucomicrobiota bacterium
TCCGGGCGAAGAAACTTTTTTCGTTATCGATGCATTCGGCGGCGATCAATTGGCGGAAATAATCGTTGGAGGTTCTGGTGCCGAGAGGCAGAAGAGAGCGGGTCTTTTTTTTCACAGCATCTATGGTGCCCGCGTTTGGATATTGCCCGTAGTCCTGGTCGAATGCGCACAAGGCCAGGCCGATTTGTTTTATGTTGCCAATCGCCTCCAGGCGTGTTCCTTGGCCTGCGCGACCACTTCCAATAATAACAGGTTTCAGAAGCCCGAGTATTACCAGTGCCATCAGTAACAATAACCAGAAACCGCACCCTCGTTGAGGCAAAAACCATGCCGCCCGGGTGGGTGGCGTGTAGGGTTCGACAGGTGGCGGATCTGTAAGGCTGTCCATTGATGTTAGTTCGTTTGTCCAAGCACCTGTGTGAGCAAGCCGGTCATGGCCAGGGCGGCGGATTTTCCGGTGGCGAGGACGGCGTGGTGGTCGGGCGGGGTGGGGGAGATGCCGGTGGCCCAGTTGGTGAGGCAGGAGAACGCGGTTACGGGCAAGCCGAGCGAGCGGGCTTGAATGGTTTCCAGCACGGTACTCATGCCCACGGCGTCGGCGCCGAGGGTGCGCAGCATGCGGACTTCCGCGGGGGTCTCAAACTGCGGGCCGCGCAGCCCGGCATAGACGCCCTCGTGCAGTGGCATGTTAGATGAGACGGCCGCCGCGCGGAACGCCGCGCGCAGGGCGGGGTCGTATGCTTCTGATAGATCTATGAAGTCCGGCCCATCGAGCGGCGAGGTGCCGGTGAGATTCAGATGGTCGGCGAGCATCATCCAGGTGCCCGGGTGGAAATCCGGGTTGAGGGTTCCGGCGGCATTGGTGAGGATGAGGTGTTGGATGCCCTGTTGGGCCATCCAGCGGACGCCAGCCGTGACCGCGCGCGGCGGGTGTCCTTCGTAAAGATGCACGCGGCCCATCATCATCAGCAGCGGATTATTTGCCAGCGATCCGAAGACGAATTTGCCCGCATGTCCCGGCACCGATGACACCGGCAAGCCCGCCTCCTTGAAAGTGACCTCGCGTTCGATCACCACCGCATCGGCCAACGGCCCCAAACCTGATCCCAGGACGATTCCGATCATGCGGCGATGATAGCAACCTCTTTGGCAAACATCCATCAGGATTAAATCAGTCGCCAAATGACAGGATGTGTAACCCGGGTCTGCGCCAGGCATTGCCGGTTCCCCGGGTGAGGTCACGTGCGTTGTTGTTGCATCAACGCCTCGATTTCCTCCGCTTCGATCGGGATCTTGCCCATCAGGTCGAAGTTGCCGTTTTTGCCGAGCACGACGTTGTTTTCAAGGCGCACGCCGAGGGCTTCCTCGCGGATGTAGATGCCCGGTTCGATGGTGAAGACCATGCCTTCGGCGAAGGTCGCGTGTGGCGGGGTTACGTCGTGCACGTCGAGCCCCAGCGGATGCGAGGTGCCGTGCATGAAATATTTTTTGACCAACGGTTTGTCCGGTCCCTGGTTTTTCGCTTCCTGGGCGGTGAAGAGTTTCAGGCCGACCAGTTCGCGTTCCATGATTTCGACCACCTGTTTCTGATAGTCCAACGGCTTGTTGCCGGGCCGCAGGATGTCATTGGCCTCGCGATAGACGCGCAGCACGGCGTCATAGACCGCGCGCTGGCGTTGGGTGAATTTGCCGTTGACCGGCACGGTGCGGGTCATATCGGCGTTCCATCCGGCGTATTCGGCGGCCACGTCGAGCAGCACCGTCTGGCCGTCTTGGCAGACCTGGTCGTTTTGCAGATAGTGCAGGACGCAGGCGTTTTTACCGGATCCGATGATTGGCGCGTAGGCGAACCCGCGCGAGCCACGGCGGACGAATTCATGCAGCAACTCCGCCTCGATCTCCCACTCGCCGACCCCCGGTTTGATGAAGCCTAGCAGACGGCGGAAACCCGCCTCCGTGATGTCGCAGGCCTTTTGCATCTGCTGGATTTCCTGCGCCTGTTTGTGTTTGATGACGCGCAGGCGTTGCATCAGCGGGGCGAGGCGTTCATAGCGGTGGAGCGGATAGCGGGTCTGGCAGTCCTTGATGAAGCGCGCGTTGCGGGTTTCCACCACCACGCTGGCGCGCAGGTGTTCGTTGGTGGGCAGGTACACGTGTGCGGCCTGGGGCACCATGCGGTGCAGGAAGCTGTCAAAGGTGCTGGCCCACTCGATGCGTGCGATACCGGAAACCTTGCTCGCCTGTTCCTTGGAAAGTTTTTCCCCATCCCAGATGGCGACGAGTTCGTTGGTTTCCTTCACAAACAGGATTTCACGTTCCTTGGGATCCACCGCGTCAGGCATCATGACCAACACCGTTTCCTCCTGATCCACGCCGGTCAGATAGAAGAGATCGCTGTTCTGTTTGAAGGTCATCGAGCCGTCCGCGTTGGTCGGGTAGATGTCATTGGCATGCACGA
>JAPLUJ010000223.1 GCA_026397695.1 Verrucomicrobiota bacterium
ATTCCGCGAGATCCGCAGACAGGCAGGCGCGCAGGACATCCGCAAATACCTCGCGAACCGCTTCGTAAGCCAGCGTCTGGATGAAGTCATGCGGGAGGCTCCCTTTCATGCCTCGGCGAAGTTGTTGCACCTGCAGGCGAACGGACATCGACCCACCGTCGTTTCGCGCAAGGTGCTTGCCGCCGAACTCCGCAGCACCCTCGACCAGATGAATTGGATCCTCAAAATCGCCACCATCATCGAGACCAACTGGAAAGTGAGTTATGATGCATCTAGCAAACCGTTCAATGTCACCGAGGGTTACAAAATCAACTCTGCGGATAATGCCAAAATGGGCGATACTTACAGCGTCTGCCGCACCCGGGTGGATGTCTTGAAACGCAGCTATGTGGAGAAAAAAGACCTCGATCTGGTGGAGCGCATGCTCGATGTCACCAACACGCTGCGAGATCTCCACAAAGGCTTGCGGACGATTGGTCCTCTGAATATCGAGGAAGTGCGCAAAGCCTGCCGCGATTTGCTGAGCCGCCACAAGAAACTCAACGCCTTGCTTGATAGTGAAATCGGCGAACCGCAACTTCCGCTCAACTCTTGACCTTGCGGTATCAATACCCCCCCACGGAAACCTGACCTTGGAAACCTGATTGCAGCGGGCCAAGCAAGCGGTTAGCATCTTTGCCATGGTGATTCACCGCCGGAATCCGCCACTTGGCCAATGTGGCGTGCTGTTGCTTGCGGCCATGTTGGCGGTGGGTTGCGATACCCCGCAAAAACAGGCGCTCAAGGAATTGGCGCGGTCTGGTATCGAACCGTCCGGCCCCGCACTGGTGCGGGCACTGCTCGATCATGACACGGCGCTTGCCGCGCTGCTGCTGGAGGCCGGCGTTTACACCGAACAACGTGACACCCAAGGCCGAACGCCGCTCGCTATCGCCGTCGAGAACCACGATCTCGCCGCGGCTTTCATGCTCCTCAATGCCCATGCCAATGTGGACGCCACGGTAGCAAATCACGCGTGCGTCCTGGGCATCGCCGTGGCACGGGGAGATGCGGTGATGGCCGCTGCCCTGTTAGACGCGGGAGCCCGCGCGGAGGGTTTGATGCCGGATGGTGAAAAAGTCCTGCCATGGGCGATTCGTCAAGGTCGGCTCGAGCTGGTCAAGATGATGATGAAAGCGGGTGCGGACCCACACCTCAAGGACCGCCGGGAAAACCCGTTGCTTCACGTTGCGATGGAATCCGGACGGCGTGATCTCATGGACGCCCTCATTCAACTGGGCGCGGATCCTGGAGCCACCAATGCCGCAGGGGAAACCACGATCCATCTTGCATTGCGGCAGGGATGGATCGCCGCCGTTGCCAAACTCGCCGCCGCCGGGGCGGATCCGAATGCTGCCGGCCCCGATGGCCGCACTTTGCTGGAACAAGCGGTGGCCGAAGAAAACCCGCAACGGACTGCACTCTTATTGAGTATCGGTGCCGATCCAAACCACCGGCAGAATCCCGATAGGGCATCCACCCCGTTGCAAAAGGCCTTTGATAGTCACCGCCCAGATCTGTTAGAGGTCTTCTTGAAACACGGCGCAAAACCGCTGGACGGCGACTGGAATACCTGGCTTTGGCGGGCGTTCCGCAAGCGGGATCTAGACAAAGCCCGACTCCTGCTTGCGCATGCCGTTCAGGCATCCCACCTCGGACCCGACGGGTTGCGGTTGCTGGAAACCGCCGCGCATGACGGCCAATGTGATTTTGTCAAACTGCTGCTTGATTATGGATGCCCCGCAGGGCGCGTGTTGTATCTAGCGAGTGCCCGCGGCGATCATCACATGGTGAGTTTGCTGCTAGCCTGTGGGGTTTCACCCGGCTTTACCCAAATCCCCACGCGGGATACCGCGTTGAGCGCCGCGATTCGTGGCCGTCACGATCACGTGGCTGAGTTGTTAGTCCAACATGGTGCTCTCACCCACCTGAGCGTACCCGAGGGCCAGACGGCATTCCACTTGGCCATTGCCACCGGTTGTCATCGCACCGTCCAACAACTCCTCGCCTCCGGCGCAAACCCCAATGCCCCATTCGTGCTTCCGGTCTCGCCAACCTTCCTCCGCCAAGTCCGCTCGGGAGTGATGCGCTGGCTCCTCAAGATGGACCGCAACGTCACACCACTCATGGTAGCCATCGATTCAGGCAATGTCCGTACCGCCCAAGCTCTTATCCATGCCGGGGCGAAAACCCATGTCCGGACGCGCTTCACGGAGTTGGAGCCGCTCAATCTGGCCACTGAACGCAAGGATGTGAAAATGATGCGGCTTTTACTCGGCCGGGATCCCTACAACGAGGAACGCGCTATCGAAGTCAGCCTCTCCGAACAACGGGCCCGCCTGCTGGATGCCGAGAACAACGAGATTTTCTCCACCCGGATTTCCACCGGCCGCCGCGGCTTTGACACACCCACCGGCGAGTATGTCATCACCAATAAACACCGCGAGTGGACCTCGACGCTCTATCACGCCAGCATGCCGTATTTCCAACGCCTAAGTTGTGGCAACTTCGGGCTCCACCAAGGCTACGTGCCCGGTTACCCGGCATCGCACGGTTGCATCAGGGTGCCCGCCGACAAGGCCGCCAAACTGTTCTCCCTGACCCGGACAGGTGACCGGGTGACGATTCTGCCATAAGAAAAAATCGGGAACAGGGGCCGATGGGACCTATCAAAAGCCAACATGTCAGTTTCCTGGGGCTTCGGATTCCGCGACATTGTTCTCAGGTGCATTGCGCCGCTCATCCTTGACAGTTTCGCGCTGGCGGCGTGGTGTCCACCAGAACGAGCGCCAATAGGCTTCGTCCAAGGCATAGACATCCAGTGGCGTGGTTGCCGCATCGAAGCCGGCAGGCAACAGGCCGTACCCTTTCATTTCGCGGATATAATGCCCATTGGGGCGGAACATGGGAGACTGGAATGCCGTGTCGGTCTCCTCCGCCATCGCGGCGCACGTGCCGGGATAAAAAGCACCCGCGTCGATCCACAGGCGCACCACATTGCGTTCCTGAGCCGACAGCCGTGCGTCGTAATGCGATCCGTCGCACAGTTTCATCAACCGGCTGGCGGAACTGCCGATCGTTCGTGGCGCACGGTTGCCGTCAGCGTCCTGGCCGTGCGACACCAACCCCTTCGTGGTAAGCAGCGTCCGGTACGCACGCGAGAACACCCGCAAGCCGCCGGGTCCGCCGCTAAGGTCGATCTGTCCTTCCGCCTTGTCGGGTCTGTGGCACCGCACGCAGTGCCGGTCGAGGACCGGCTGCACGTCACGGGGAAAGTCGATGACCGACGGCACGCCGACGACCGGCGCGATCAGGCTGGGTGGACGGCACAGCGCGGCCAGCGTCGCGGCGCGCGGCGCGGGAAACGTGCGCGTGCGCGGCTCGTGGCAGCCCACGCAGCCGGTCACCTCGCCTGGTTGGACCGTGACGAAGCTCTGCATGCGTTTTACGGACAAGTCATTTTCGTCGAGGGCCACAAAGAACAGGCTTCGCAACGCCGGGACCTCGAGATAAGCCGAGCCGTCCGCCTCGACCGGCACGGTGCCGAGGATGCGCTTGAGCGTGAACGTGCCGTCGATGCTGGTATTGTGCTCCGTCGTGCCGTTGAGGTTCACCGGCTTGGGGAGTTGCTCCAGCACCAGCAGCTTGCGAATCTCGCCGGGCTTCACGCCCGGCATGTTCCGCCCGTGCAGCACGTCGGCCAGAACCAGGCGCCCGGTGGCCTGCGCGAGGTCGGTGCGCGCCGCGATCACCGGTTCTCGCGCGCGCGGCTGTAGCGGCCGTGGTTCGTGAACCTGTAACCCGCCCGGCCCGGCCGGCAGCTCGTACAGCGCTTCTGATTGCCCCTGCGCGTTGACCAGCAGAATCTTTGTGCCGCTCGCAACCAGATGGCAGTCTTCCGAAAGCGGATAGGGATCGCGATTGTTTTGACGCGCATCGAGCGTGCGCACTCTGGTGCGCTCGTCCGGCCCGCTGCGCGGATCAATCAGGACCAGACGTCCCGCGTGCTCCGTCCGACCGTGGCCGGGCGAGATGATGCACACTACGCTATGACTACCCGGCACCGGCTTGGCGTCAACGATCACGTCGTCGCCGTGCATGTTGCCGAAGTAAACCATCTGGCCGGCCCCGTCCGGGTTGATGGTCCAGAGGTGGTGGTAGCGGACGCGGCTGCGATCGACGTACTCCCAACGCGTGTAAAGAATGCGGCCGTCGGGCAGCATCCACGGCGTGTTGTCGTGGACGATGTTGCTGGAGAGCATGCGCGCGTCGCTCCCGTCCGCGCGGCTGCGGTAGAGGACGGCCACGGGCGTGTACCAACAAGCCACGAACCGGTTGCAGCGCGACGAGCAGAATACAAGGTCGCCGTCGGGCAGGTAGATCGGCTCAAAATCATCCCACTCGCCCCGGGTGATCTGGCGCAGGCCCGTGCCATCGGCACCGATCTCGTACAAATGGTAGTGATGAGTGCCACCAGGCCGATAGGCGAAGAGGATGGTTTGGCCGTCGTAGCTGACGGTCCCATAGACCCACTGGTTTGGATTGCGGTCATAGTGGCCGAAGTTGGCGTAGTAGTGGCCGTCGCGTCCGGGGGCACGCACCGCAAATACGATTTCCTTAACGTCGCGCAAAGGGCCCCGTAGCGCCTCGGCCAACAATGGCCCCGCCGTGCGTTCCGTGACTTGAGCAAGGGTGGGCTGGGCGGCCAATGAGACCACCGTGGCACTGAACGACCCGCCGAATACGACCAGTCCGGCCATCAAGAAGCGGCTGAGCAAACGGAGTTTCATGGCGACGAATTCTTCCGACATTGTCATTCAGCATAAGACAAAGTCCGTGTGGCTGCTGCCAACGCGGTATGAGGGGCGGCTCATGGATGGCAAGCTACGTTTGCTCCCGAAAGTTGACAAGGCGTATTGTGGGTGAAGGTGAACGCCGCAGCAGTGGCGGTTCCCGTGGTCAGTTCGGACGCCATGATGGCGACGCGATGGTGGTTGCAGATATCCACCAGTGCGGTTGCGGCGCTTGGCTCTCTTTCCGGCTCAAACTCGCGACGGATGGCATCCCTGTGGAATCCTCCTCCATCTGTCATATCCGTGCCAACAAGCAAGGCCATTCTGTCAATTTCAAGCCATGAATCGACAACCCCTTGCGTGGCGGAACTCCCGGCAGCAAATCGCTTTCCGTAATGGGTAACTCTTACGTGAGCGGAAAAAACCGTTAATTTTCTGCTTTTGCTTGCCCTTATTTAAATACGCTCTTAAATATGCTGCGTCATGGCCGTCAAGCAATCGAGTTCAGAGCAGGTCGTCGCGATCTACAAGTGCCTGTGCGACTTCAAGCGCCTGCGGATTCTCAACCTGCTGCGCGTTGGGCCGCAGTGTGTTTGCCATATTGAGAAGGTGCTCGGCATCGGTTCGGTGAGGACCTCCCAGCAACTCGCGTATCTGCGCCGCCACGCAATGGTGGAGGTCGAGGTCCGTGGCACTTGGCGGGTGTATGCGCTGCCAGCCAAACCGGGACCGGCATTGGCGGCCAACCTCGCCTGCCTGCAAGATTGCATCTTCGAAGGGAAAATTTTCCGCGACGATCTCGCACGCTTGCATAAAATCCGCAACACCCGATGCGGCCCCAAACCGCTCTAACAAACCACTGCCGTTCATGCCCACGCCGCCATTACCCATCGTCCTGATCCTCTGCACCGGCAATTCGTGCCGCAGCCACCTGGCGGAGGGCATCCTGCGCCAGGCCGCCGGTGATCTGCTAGACGTGCGCAGCGCGGGTTCGCAACCCGCCGGTTACGTCCATCCGCTGGCGATCCAAGTCATGGCCGAGATCGGCATTGATCTTTCCGGCCACCACAGCAAACACATGGATGAGTTTCTCCAACAGGACGTGGAGACCGTGATTACCGTCTGCGGCCATGCCGACCAGGCCTGCCCGATGTTCCCCGGCCAACTCATCCGCCATCATTGGGGATTCGCCGACCCGGCCCATGCACAAGGCAGCGAGGATGAAAAGTTGGCGATGTTCCGCCGGGTGCGCGACGAAATCAAAATGGTTTTCGAGGCCTACGCCGATGGTCGTCGGGACGAGGTGACAAGCGGCATTTTCAGTCCGGCCGTTGGTGAGTTGGTGGCGATTGGCGCGGCCATCGCCGCCAACTGCGAACCGTGCCTCAAGTATCACTACGGACAGGCGAATCAATTGGGGATTTCCAAGTCGGACATGGCGCATGCGGTGAGGACCGCCGCCATGGTGAAAGACGCTCCGCATCAGGCAATTCTGCGGCTGGCGGAAAGACTGACCGGGAACAGCCCGAGCCAATCAAACACGCTTTCCACCCCGTGCTGCAGCGACACAGTTAGAGAGAACAACCCCAGTGCTTGTTGCAATGACGACAATGCAGCGACTGCCGCTAAAACCAGATGCTGTTAATTTCCGCATGCCAAACACCTCCCGTAACTAACAACCAACATTTCATCATGAACACAACAAACGAAGAACAGAAACCAACCGACAACATGGAAACACTCAAACCACAAGCTCAGGGCTGTGGGGCCGGATGCGCCTGCCACTCCAGCGGGGCGTCGGGCAAGGCGCGCTGGGGGATTTGCGCCATTGTGCTGCTAATCGCCGGGGTGCTGGTGGTTAGAGCCTTGACCAAGACCGATGCCGCCTCGGCCCAAGTGCAGTCAACTGCTTTCGCGACCCCGGTGGCGGCGCCTGCGGTGGTTCCCGTTGCCCCATCCAACA
>JAPLUJ010000110.1 GCA_026397695.1 Verrucomicrobiota bacterium
TCAGTTGTCCGTTGAGTTTGTCGAAGGAGAAGCGGTAGGGGTTACGAAACCCATAAGCATAGATCTCGGGCACCTGGCCCGCGCCCTGAAACGGGTTGGTGGCGGGAATGCGGTACTGTCCATTGTTGCTGACCGCGTCCAGGCTGCCTGGGGTCAGGTTTGGGTGCAACGGGTCGATGCGCAGCATCTTGCCCAGCGGGGTGCTCAGGTTCTGCGCGTTGCCACCCGGTTCGATGTGACTGGTACCCACGTCGTTGGCATTGCCCCCATCGCCGAGGCCAAGATATAAATAACCGTCCGGGCCAAACGCAATCGTGCCGCCGTTGTGGTTAGTGGCGTTCTTACCGAATGAGATGATCTCGCGGCGCGACGCAGGATCGATCACATTGGGGTCCGTGGCACTCAGTTTCCACTCGTTGATCACGTTCTCGTATCCTTGACTGGCGCCGTTGGGAGCGACATACGTCGGCGTAGCCAACGCCGGAATGAGCTGGCTGTTGTAGGTGTAGAGCGTGTGATATCCGGGGCTGCCTGTGGTATTGAACCCGGGATGAAACGCCAGCCCAAGCAACCCACGCTCGTCGTTGGCGTTGGTCACGACCAGCGGGGGTGCCGCCAGGCTTTGGATGTCAAGGGCCGGTGTGTCTAACAGGCTGCCATTTAGAAGGATCAGGATTGCATAGTCCGGCGCGGCCAATCCGGTTGCAACCGTCTTCAAATTGAGCGCGATGGTTCCCTTCGGGATGGACGGCAGGACGTTTTGAGCACCGTTGCCCCCTGTAGTGAGAGCCATTACTCCGGCCAGCATGAATCGCAGATGATTTGTTGATGAAAGTTTCATGGTGTGCTTGTTTTTTGGGTGGTGGTTTCTCGTTCCGCACTATTGAACGTGGGAACCATCCGCTTGCCACTGGTGCGGCGCAATGCACTTTATCGTAACAGGATTGTTACCTTTCGGATGAATGGTTGCCACACGCGCCGGATGTGAATTGCGTGTCCGGTGCATCTATCATAATAACAACATCACGCCGAACACCGCCCCCAGCGTGACGACGACTCCAGTAGTAAACGCCATCGGCACGCGCGTGGATTTTTCCTGGCCACCGTGAGTGATGCCCAGACCCCGGCCGCCAGTCTGAGCTATAACCTGCGCGTCGGCACCACGCCCGGCGGTTCGCACATCGTCGCGCCGCATGCGTCCGCCACCGGATACCGCCGCTTGGCAGCCCTCGGCAATGCCGGACCCGGCCTCACCGCACAGCATGCATCACCGCAGAACGGTACAGCGCGAATCCGTCGTGATGCTTGCAGTCAAAGATCAGGTACTTCATGTCCGCGTCCGCTGCCAACTGCGCCCGCTCCTCGGCGTTGAATTTCCCAGAATATCAGGAGATGATTGCAGGCTCGGGAAAACCCGCTAGGATGCCGCGGTATGGACGGGCGACGCTACGCAAACAAGCGCTGGAACAAGCACATTTCGTGGTTTGGCACGGGATTTCTGCTGTTGGTTTGCGGCGTGATCGGGCTTTGTTTCACGGGTTTTCCGGGCAAGGTGAAACGCGGGCTCAGGGAGATATTCGCGCCGAAGCCGGTGGTGATCGCCCCGGATGAGGACGCCATCCGGCGCAAGATCGAGGCGCAACTCCGGCCCGCAATGGAACAGGAACTCGAACGGCAAGTCGCGGCACTGAAAAAAGCCGCCGCCGAAAAGGCCGCGCAACAAGCGGCCGCAGCGGAGGCGGCCGCACGCGCGGCTCCCGTTGCTACGGCGGAAGTGGGATCGGTCACGGATGTGCGGAAACTGCGCTCGGGCATCCCCTTCAAAACCGAAGTGAAAATGGAAAAAGGAAAAACCGCCTCGCGCGAACGGGTGGACGACGCCAGTTATACCGCGTTCTATCAACTCACGCTGCGCCTGCCCACGCCCGCCAGGACGATGGCGGAATTGGAGGGCTCGAATCCTGATCTATCCAAAATGCTGCCGGGGCTGGCTGCTTTGATCGGCAAAGC
>JAPLUJ010000616.1:0-2777 GCA_026397695.1 Verrucomicrobiota bacterium
AGGCGCGCTGCGCTGGCACCCTGCCCCAACCCGCATGTTATTCGGTCTCCATCTGGTGGTATCGCCTGCTGATGCTGCTCTGGGCGCTGTGGCTTGCCGCCGCCCTCATCCGCTGGCTGCGCTGGGGTTGGCAACAATTCAGCACCGGCACCTGCTTCCGCCGCAAACCCCCGCCTGCCGGCCCCCCTCCCCTGCCATCGCCACCATCACCGCCGGCATCGCGAATGTCGCCGCTGCCACCGCAGTGAAAACCTGCCAGCACGGCGGATTGTCACAATGGTGTCTCTAACATACATCATCTCATGACGGTTTGTAGTAGAGGGACGTGACGATATGGACTTTGTAGAACGAGAACAGGAGGGAGGCGGGCTTGAAGTAGCCGGATTTTAGCGGCAGATCACCCTGGGCGGTGGAAAGAATGGTATTGCGGGGGAAATCCACATGGAATTCTCCTGTGCTGTTGATACCATCTATCATGGCCCAGCGCATGGGAAAGGGCGATCCTGCGGTGTTGTAGGCAAACAGGATCATGACGGGGCGGCTTTGCATCAGGTCTTGGTGAATGAGGTCGGTGGCCTCCTGAAGGTTGCCGGTGGCGAAAATGCTCACCACGGGCTTGCTGTCAGCACCTGTTAGCTTGACCAAATTCCTGATGAAGTCTTTCTCTATGATGGGAGCGTGGAATCCCAGTTGCTGGCTTTGGCTGTAGATGGCTCCGAAGAAATTGCGCACTTCTTCCAGACGTTTGGGAAAGTCGTCCCACCCGGGATTCCAACTGAGATTGTTGAAGTTCACCACTGCTTCTTTGTGTTTTTTATCCGGGGATCCGATGGTGCATTTGGCGGGGCGATGGTAGGCGATGAGTTTGGCAAGAACGCAGGTCGGGCTATAGCCGATAGAGGAGCGACTGCTCCCGGCGCCTTCGTTGCTGTAGTGGGCGTGGAGGTAGTCGTTGTTAGAAAAGCCGTCGGTACAGAGAGGCCCGATGCTGGTGGGTGGGGTTTTCGGGTCGAGCGTCTTGACGGTTTTTTCCTCGTCGCTGTAGCGCACGCCCAGCCCGTTGGTGGCAAAGGCGCGGACATAATAGGTGGTGGCGGGTTTGAGGTTGATGGCGTGTCCGCGGTAGCATTCGCGGTGCGCAAGGGCATAGGTGTTGTCCTTGACAGTGGGGTTGCTTTTGGTGGACCAGCAAAATCCATAGGCGGTCTTGAGCGGTTCGCCGCGGAATTTGATCGTGCAATTCATGGTGAAGCTGGTGGTCTGGATATCCTGGATTTCCTCGAGGCGGATTTGGGGCCGCATGGAGTTGGTATATGCGGCTCCCGAGATGGTTTTATGGGCGATGACGACATCAAAGGTGAGGGTGCCGTTGCTTTCCTGGATGTTTTTGAAGGAAACCCCGCCATCCATGAGGTTTGGCAGGCGGCTGGACGGCTCGGTAGTCATGTCGAATGCCGTGCGCTTGTGCAGCTTGCCGAACAGGCAGTCCCTGGTGTCGCCAAGGCCGCGGAAGAACGGGTCGTTAGGCCGGTAAACGTAGAAGTAATCGGGTGAGCCGAGAAAAGATGTCAGTCCCAGATTGACCACGGAGATGAGCATGCCTTCCTTGTCGGCGCCCACGCCGACCGTGTTGTTTTCGCCGTGGATATACTCCACATGATAGAAGTAGTGCGGGTGGCTGCTGGGGATGGTGTAACCGAGGGCCTCACCACCTTGCGGGTCCAGATGGCGGGGATATAGGGTGTAAGTGCCGGAGGATTTGATCGTCGGATGATTCTTCTCCTTGATATAGGCATGGTGATAGAACCGGCTGAAGGCGTTGGCAGTGGGACCGTAAGCAAGAAGGGAGGCGTTGTTTGCTATGCCGTCGTTGTAGCGGCCGAGGTGATAGACATCGGGGGCGCCGAGCGAGTGCCCGAGTTCATGCGCGAAGGCGTCGGACGAGAAATCGTGGATTTGAATGGTGGAGTCGGGCCACAACGGGTCACCCCAACGGCAACCTGGAGCGTAGTAATCCCAAGGGTCGAAATTGGGATTGACCTGCCCCTGTTTGTCGTTCTTGCGCGGCTTGCGGTATTTGTTTTTGTCACTCGCGCTGCTGTCACGGGGACCCTTGTAATATCCGCCGAGTTCGTCGGTGACAGCCTTGTCGGCTTGCTCGTGACGTGTGGTGATGTAGTTGTAGCAAATGAAGCGCGCCTTGGTACCACGGTATTGCTTGGAGGCAAATTGCAGGGCGTCTTTTTTCAGCCGGTTGCCGCGATTGTCGCCATCCTCCCTGGTTTTCCATCCGAGCGGGTTTTTCCAATAGTCATATTCGCAGTAATAGCCGTAGAATTTGGGTGCCTTGTAGATGATTCCATCGTAGGGCATGACCAGGATTTTCGGCCACGCGATGCCGTTGCTATAGATTTTGAAGTATTCCTCCTGGCAGATGCCCTTGATCTTTCCGATTGCCGCCATGCCGTGGCTGAAGTCGCCGGGCATGGCGGTCTCAGTGAATGAGATGACGATCAGCCCGACGGGAACTTCTCCGGTGGCCACCGGTTGTCTGGCGGGATTGTATGCCGGAATGGGCGCGGGTTTGGGTTTGGGCGTCTTGTCCTCACCATGAGCCAACCCTAACATCCAGAGCGCCGTGCAAATCAGGTGAAAAAATGTCTTCATCGTTCGTTATTGCTAGATATCCTTGTTTCCCGGATTTGCCCTTTGCCGGTGAGCCTATCCATCCGCCCCGGCTTGCCAAGGGAATTGTCGACAGGCAAAACCAGCTCGAA
>JAPLUJ010000616.1:2788-5089 GCA_026397695.1 Verrucomicrobiota bacterium
GCCCATTTCCTGTCCCCGACTCAACAAACTGGAATAAACACTGGATTTCCTAGCAATGAAATGCAGATTGGGGCGGTATATCCGTCACCGTAGTGATCCTCACCTCATGAAAACAAACATCCACCATCAGCTATTTGCCGTCAGCTTGCTGACCGCACTTGCCCAACCTCTGCCTGCCGCACCTGCCGCACCCGCCGCACCCGCCGCACTGGTCGTCGATGTGAACAAGCCTGGGCACCCGGTCCCCGCCACCCTCTGGGGCATCTTCTTCGAGGACATCAACCTTTCCGCCGACGGCGGCCTTTACGCCGAATTGGTGCGCAACCGCAATTTCGAGGACGCGGATCAACCCGCGCATTGGACCACCATCGGCAGTGGCGCGGAGACCTCCCGTTGCAGCGTGGACAGCGCCCGGCCTGTTAGCCCGAAGAACCCGCGTTCACTCAAGGTCACCATCGCCCCGTCCGGCGGCGCACGCGCGGGCGTCGCCAATGCCGGCTTCTATGGCATGGGCATCGCCAAGGGCGAAACCTACAAACTCTCGCTGATGGCGCGCGGCGGCGACGGTTTCAGCGGGCCGCTCACGATTTCGCTAGAAAGCGCCGAGAGCGTTGCCTACGCCACGGCCACCCTTGCCTCTCTAACGGGCGATTGGAAGAATTACACATTCGCGCTCAAGGCCAGCACCAGCGACCCCAAGGCCCGCCTCGTCATCAGCGCCACCCAGGGCGGCACCTTCTGGCTCGACATGGTGTCGCTCTTTCCGGAAAAAACATGGAAGGGCCATGGTCTGCGCCCGGATCTGGCGGAAATGTTGGTGGGTCTCAAGCCCGCCTTCGTGCGCTTCCCCGGCGGGTGCTGGGTCGAGGGCGACACGATGAAGGAAGCCTACCGTTGGAAACAGACCATCGGCGATCCCTCCGAACGCCGCACCCAACATAACATCTGGGCCTACGAAGCCACCCACGGCCTCGGCTTTCATGAGTATCTCCAACTTTGTGAAGACCTCAAGGCGGCGCCGCTCTTTTGCATCAACGTCGGAATGTCCCACCGGGAAAACGTCCCGATGGACAAGATGGACGAGTATGTGCAGGACGCCCTCGATGCCATCGAATATGCCAACGGTCCCGCCGACAGCACGTGGGGCGCACTGCGTGCCAAGGCCGGTCACCCCGCGCCATTCAATCTTCAATACCTCGAAATCGGCAACGAAAATGGCGGTCCGGCCTATCACGAGCGCTATGCCCTGTTTGTCAAGGCGATCCTGGCTAAACACCCGCAGATGCACCTCATCGCCAACGTCTGGCATGGTTCACCCAAGGACAGTCCCGTCGAAATCCTCGACGAGCACTACTACAGCACCCCTAACTTTTTCATCGGCCAGGCCGACAAATACGATTCCTACAAACGCAACGACGTCAAGATTTTCGTGGGCGAATACGCGGTCACCCGGAATGCCGGCCTCGGCAACCTGCGCGGCGCCATCGGTGAAGCCGCCTTCATGACCGGCATGGAGCGCAACTCGGATGTCGTCGTCATGGCCGCCTACGCGCCCCTCTTCTGTAACGCAAACCATAAACGCTGGCCGATCAACCTCATCAACTTCGACAGCACCCGCAACTACGGCCTGCCGAGTTATTATGTGCAAAAACTCTTCTCCGAACACCGTGGCGACGTCGTCCTGCCCGTGACCGTGAGCACCCCCGTCGTCAACGAAAGCGACTTCGGCGGCGCGGTCGGCGTGGGCACCTGGCTGACCCAGGCCGAGTTCAAGGACATGAAGGTCACGCGTGATGGCAAGACGCTCTTCGCCGCCGATCCGGCCCAAGGCACCGCCGCGTGGAGATTGTTAGGTGGCGACTGGAAAATCCAGGACGGCGCGCTGCGCCAAAACTCTCTCAGCACGAACGTCCGCGCGCTCGTCGGCGACAAGACCTGGACCAATTACACCTACACTCTCAAAGCGCGGAAAACCGGCGGCCAGGAAGGTTTTCTCATCCCCTTCCTGATTACGGATGACGAATACAAAGGCTGGTGGAACATCGGCGGCTGGGGTAACACCCGCAGCTCCCTCGAAATGGACGGCGTCACCGCCAAGGAGGAACCATGCAAACTCGAAACCGGACGCTGGTATGACATCCGCATCGAAGTCCGCGGATCTAACATCAAGTGTTTCCTCGACCAGAAACTCATCCACGATGCCAAGGCCACCCGCGTGCAATCGCTGCATGCCTCGGCCACCCGCGACCTGGCCCGCGGCGATGTCATCCTCAAGGTCGTCAATGCTTCCGCCGACGCGCA
>JAPLUJ010000616.1:5129-7707 GCA_026397695.1 Verrucomicrobiota bacterium
CCAGCCGAGATCAAGCTCAACGGAATCACCCAAGCCACCAACCCGGCCCAAGCCTTGGTGCTCACCTCGGAGCATGCCGCCGACGAGAACACCCTCGACAACCCGACGAAAGTCGTGCCCGTCTCCCAAGCGTTGCCCCTAACCGGAACCACCTTGCGGCATACTTTCCCCGGCAACTCGCTCACCGTCATCCGCGTGAATGTTAGATAATGCCCGCATGATTCACAAGTCGTCCATGCAGCGGCCCGGATGGTGAGCCGTGCTCACGGCCGGGTGACTTTCAAGCGGAGGAAACGCCTGCCCTCACCCGCAGACACCGTCGTTCTAACGGACTGAACGGTGCCATCGTCGCCGAGGAGTGTTTCCGTACTTGTGAAATATCGCTGACGCCATCTTCCTATTTAGCATGACTGCTGCTGATAATCGCTGCGGCCCGCAGCACCGGAGTCATGCCGTCAGCCGTCTTGGCGTTCATCCTGGCCCCGGCTTTGAGCGGGATCCTGACGATCTCAGGATGTCAGTCGCGCATGAGAAAGCCAAAACGGTGCTCTCAGAGCGGGAAAAAGAAGGTCTTCTCCAGATGTGCCAGTCGATTCCCTCCCGCGCCCCATGGCTGGCCCGGGACGCGGGGGGGGGGACATGATTATCGACCGGAGACTTTGAACAGGCCGTGGCCATTGCTGCGGCCGCGGCGGGGGGAATAAAAGGCGATGAGTTCCTCGACCGCCCGATCTGCCACGATTTGATGGCCGGCGGTGGTCGGACGGATGGACTTCGTTCCAGAACAGGTAGCCATCAGCATCATCGTCGGAATCGATGGCCATTCCGGTGACGTTCACCAGTCCGAAAAGCTCGGGATCAGCGGCGACTTCGCGGATCAAACCGGCGGCATCCAGGCGGATGGTCCGGATGCCGGCCCCTTCCAGGGAATCCAAGGCCGCGTCCAGATAATAGTTATAGGCATCCGTGAGGCCGGATAATTGTGCGCTGCCTTGCGGACCTTGCGCCAGACCAAAGGGCGTTAGACCGAGGTCGGGCAGGTTGACCACCAGAATGTGACGGGCTCCCCGTTTGGCCAGGGTGGAGACAGCTTCCGCCGTGTTTTGAATGGCTTGATACACGGTGAAATCCATATCACCGCCGAAAGTCAGCGTGGTGAAGATGTCGTTGGCTCCGATCCACACGATGTAGAGGGCTTTGGGGTCCACCCGGCGATGGCCGGAGTCATTCAGGAAAGTTTGGATTTGCCACTGCAGCCCGGTGCCTTCCAGCTCGGGGATTCCGTAGGCAACGGAGCTGAAGTTCCCGACTCCGGAGCATGCGCCGGCGACGGCGTACTGGTTCTCCGGCTGAAGTTCCATGCCAAGCGATTCCGCTAGGTACTCGACCCACAGCGGGCCGTTTGAGATCCGGCCGCCGGCGTTCGGGGGACTGGCGGGGTAGTCGCCGCCGGTGAGCATGAATGCGTTGCCGGTATCCAACAGGCTATCGCCGAATGTGTTGATTTTCGAAAACGGCTTGTTTGCGGCGGCGGTGCCTGTGGCGAGGACCAGCGAGGCGGCGAGAGCTCGGGCGCTGTTGCGGACGAGCGGTGTTAGTTTGATGGGGTTCATGGTGGTGCTTTCTGTTGTTTGTTTGTTTTGTTGTGATCGACTCCGGGCGATCTTCCGTGCCGGGAAGGAATGCTTTCTTGAAAATTCCTCCCGCCTTTCATCCAATCCGGAAATGGCTTCACAGGTTACGGACGCGGCAGCATTATTTTAGATCCTGGAGTTTTTTCCTTGCGGACACAGGGGGAACCTCCAACATGGCTGATGCCGATAACGAATTCCCATTGGATCCTCGTCACCTCGTCATGAAAACTCCCCCCTTTCTCTGTTGAGCGGAGCAATCCTGGCGGCAACTCCGATTACTCCCCCGAGCCAAGCAACCTTGCTCTTCTCCACCAACACCGACTCGCTGCCTGCCGATGGCGCCGCGACGGGCCCGTGGGCCCGATATCTGCCGTCAGGCGGGCCATTGTTCGCCACCATTGGATCTCCCACGGTAAAACAATTCGGCGGAGTGAAATGGGTGAAAAACGACCGTTTCGATGGCGACGGCTTTCAGGTCGGCCAGTATGCGGCGCCGATCCCGTGCAACGGTGTGAGCATTGTCGTGGCGGTGAAGCCGACGCGCAATACAAGTGTCGACTCCTGGAATTCGGTGACGGATGTTTTTTACAACCGTCTGGTGCTCGGGCTTGGCAACGTCGACGGCAGGGTGAAGGTCATCCGCAACGGTACCATCACGCAGTTGCCCGCCAACACCGCAATCCCTGACGGCAAGATCACGATCCTCAGCCTGGTGGTGCAAGCGGATGGCACCTATAAGATAGGCTCTTCAGCAAAATCTGTGGGTGATTTTGGGTTCTGGAAGGTCACCAAGTTGATGGTATAGGGCGACTTGTAAATGACGGAAGTTCCTGAATCCAAAGGCTTTGCGTATTGTTAGTCCCACCTTCAAATTGAACCCTTCCACCATTCCACTGCTGTAACGTTTTTTGGCTTCAAAATAGTTCATGAGCAATTCCTCGTGC
>JAPLUJ010000711.1:0-11327 GCA_026397695.1 Verrucomicrobiota bacterium
AACGGCAAAAAGCTACTCTGGGATTTCCACGCATTCAACACCAATGACGACCCCGGCCAGGCACTGGGTGGCGCGGTGCCCGGCGGCATCGCGTTGTCGCAATGGCTGAGCCGCCTGGCACCCGAGTGCGGCGTGGTGCCGGTCGCTTGCTTGGAGTTCAATGCGGGCCGCTTCAATTTCCTCCGCGGACTCGCGCATGCGGTCGAAATGAACGTCGTGGCCCGCGCTGGTGACTGCGTCCGGGCCGTTGCCACCCCGAACGTCTCGCAACCATGGGCCGTCTATCAGACAGATTGGAAAGCCGTCCTGTGGACCCAGGGCAACATCTACTATACCCAGGACAAGGTCTGGTTCCAGCCCGCCTACTACGTCGATCAGATGATCGCCCGCATCTGGGCACCCGATGTGGTCGCGTGCCAAACGCAGGCCCCCGACCGCACCCTCGACGTCGTCGCCGCCAAGTCCATCGACGGCAAGCATCTGGTGCTGCGCGTGGTCAACATGGCCGACCGCCCCATCCCCGCCACGCTCTCCATCGCTGGCTTCGCATCCGCCGCCGCCGCCTCCGTCCAGACCCTCGCCGGTGACCTGAACGGCTATAACACGCTGACGGCTCCCACCAAGTACCAACCGCAAACCACCACGTGGTCCCACCAAATCGCGCGCAAGCCCGACACCTATACATTCCCCGCGCATTCTTTCACAGTTATAGCAATCCCCGGACCATGAAACGTGCAACTGACGAACTACGCCCGCCCACGGGCTGTGATTTTCAAGCCGCAAAGCAAAACATGGTGGAGGCGAGGGGAGTCGAACCCCTGTCCGGAACGCCGTCAGCAATGGTATCTACACGTTTAGCAGGCGGTCTGGGATTTCGGAGTTGTTAGGCCCGCATGCGGCGTTACCCATCCTAGGCACCTGTTTTGTTTCGGCGTGAAACCCGGCGACCCGATTCCATGCCCAGCCTTCTGGGTTGCGTCATCCCCCTCAGAAGGCGTCGGGGTTCAGACGTGACTGTCAATTAAGCAGCCAGTGCGAGCTCGTTAGAGTTTGCATTTGTTTGTTTTGAACGGCTTTTAAGGAGGCCAGCCGATCAACCTCCACGTGCAACCAGCGCCTCAGACATCCCGTCGAAACCAGAACGCCCCCGGAAGCTGTACACAGGCAGGGTGCCACGGGATTCTGGCAATGCAAGCGGGATCTTGGATTTTCCGGGCGGTCGCTCTGCACATCCCGCCGAGCCAGCGTCATACAATTGCATTGAACTTTCTCTGCAAACCGGGTACCCCGCTCATCAGTCATCCTTGGTGACAACAAGCCAACCCAACGAAAACCACATCATGAAAACTCCAAAGATCATCTCCGGCTGCGCCTGCTGTCCCATGAAGCGCCGCAACTTCCTCGCCAAATCCGGCGCCGCCACCGCCGGCACGCTCGGGCTCCTCGCCGTGCCCTCTTGGCTCCGCGCTGCGGACGCCGCCGGCAAGATCCGCATCCGCGTCGTCTATTCCCTACACGCCGAAAAGCAAGACCGCCCCGACTGGCCGAACAAGGGCTTCGACTTCCGGCCGGTCATGGAGCGCATCAACGGCGAACTCACGAAATCCTGCCCCGGCTTCGAGTTCCTCCCGACGCTGGCCACCGGCGAAGCAGACGCCAAAAAGATCCTTGAGGCCGACACTGCCGCCGCCGGCATCGACGGCTATCTCGTTTACCAGATGAACTGCTGGAACCGCGTCGTGCAGACCCTTGCGACCTCCGGCAAGCCGGTGTTGTATGCCGATTTCAAATACGGCGGCAGTGGCGGCTTCCTCGTGTACACCGCAGCCNNNNGCGGCGGCTTCCTCGTTTACACCGCAGCCTTCCTGCGCAGCAAAGCCGCGAACGTCGGCTTCGTCGCCTCGTCCGACATCAAGGACCTCATCGCCGCCGTGCAATGCTTCGAGACCGTGAAGAAGAGCGGCGCGCCTGCCGACTTCGCTGCCGCCACGGCAGCGGTGCGCACCAAGGCCACCAAACAGGCCGGCGACCTCGCGTGCAAAGAGGATGCGCTGAAGTGCCTGTCTTCCGCTGACTGCGTGAAGCAGTTGAAGCAATCCAAAATCCTCGCCGTGCGCGGCCAGCAATCCGGTCCCGCCGGAGAAATCCTCGGCATCGCGATCGTCCACGTCCCCTTCGCCGAACTCAACGACGCTTGGCAAGCCGCCGACAAAGACGAATCCCGCGCCGTGGCCGACCAGTGGCAGAAGACCGCCACCGCCGTGGTCGATGTTTCGCGCGAGACCCTGGAGGCCTCGGCCGCCATGTATCTGGCGGAGAAAGCCGTCATGAAAAAGCACGGTGCCCAGGGCATCACCGTCAACTGCCTGGGCGGATTCTACGGCGGCCACATCCACGCCTATCCGTGCCTCGGCTTCCACCAGTTGAACAACGAAGCGCTGGTGGGCGGCTGCGAGTGCGACGTCCGTTCGGCGGCCACCATGCTTATCGGCACCACCCTCACCCAGGGGCGGCCCGGTTATATCTCCGACCCGGTCATGGACACTGCCAAGCGCCAGATCATCTACGCCCACTGCGTCGCCGCAAATAAAGCCTTCGGTCCGCAGGGCGCGGCGAACCCCTTCCAGATCCTCACCCATTCCGAGGATCGCCAGGGCGCATCCGTGCGTTCGGTGCTGCCGCTCGGCTACATGACCACGACCCTCGAGTTCGAGCAGGGCCGGAAGGAGATTCTGTTCCATCGCGGCAAGGCGCTGGACAACGATCCCGATGATCGCGCCTGCCGCACCAAGCTCTGTGCCGAGCCGGTGGGCGACTTCGAGAAGCTCTTTACCGAATGGGATCAATGGGGCTGGCACCGCGTCACCTTCTATGGCGATCTCAAGGAACCCATCTACGCCCTCGCCGACGCCATCGGCTGGAAAGTGCGCGAAGAAGCGTAAACTCGGAAACGGCGAATTGAACCACAAATTTCATCGAACATTATGGAACCCCCGCCACCCGTCATCGGGCACCAACGACAGAAGGATGCATCGCATGTTCGCTCTCGTGGTGGCCGGTCCGGACTGCGTGTGGATCCCCGTCGGCACGGCCTTGGGCGTGTTCACCATCAGCGTGCTGCCGCGCGACTCGGTCCGGCAGTCGTATGCCGCCTGAGCTGATGGAATTTGCAGGCAAGTGGAATTACCCCAAGGAACTGCCGGTGGTCGAGCACCGGCAGGAGATCATTGATGCGCTCAAGGCGCACCAAGTGATCGTAGTGGTGAGTGAAACCGGCTCTGGTAAAACCACCCAACTGCCCAAAATGGTGGCCGAAGCGATGGGGCCGGAGGGCGGACGTATCGGCTGCACCCAGCCGCGGCGCATCGCGGCGGCGAGTGTCGCGAAACGCGTGGCCGAGGAACTGCGGGTGCCGTTAGGGTCGTTCGTGGGCTATCAGGTCCGCTTCGAGGATCAGACATCGCGGGCCACGCGCCTCAAATTCATGACCGACGGAATCCTGCTGGCAGAAACCCAGGGCGATCCGCAGCTGCACCAATACGCGGCTCTGATTCTCGACGAGGCGCATGAACGCTCGCTGAACATCGATTTCCTGTTAGGTTATGTGCGGAGACTGTTAGAAAAGCGTCAGGATCTGAAGCTGGTGATCTCATCTGCCACGCTGGACGCCGGGGCATTTGCGGAATTTTTCGCGGATGCGGGTGGGCCCGCGCCGGTGATCGAGGCACCCGGCCGGATGTTTCCGGTGGCGGAGTTTTTCCTGCCGCCGATGGACGATGAGGATCTGCCGCAGCATGTGGCGCGGGCGGTGGATTATCTCGCTGCGATCGAACCCCGTGGCGACGTGCTGGTGTTCCTGCCCGGCGAACGGGAGATCCGGGAATGCGCCGACGTGCTGGACGGCCGCCAATACCGCGACACGGAGGTGTTGCCCTTGTTCGCGCGTTTGGGCCTCGGCGACCAACAGCGGGTCTTCAATCCCGGCAACGCACGCCGCTTGATCCTCGCCACCAATGTGGCGGAAACCTCTCTAACAATCCCGCGCATCGCGTGCGTGATCGATTCCGGAGTGGCGCGCATCAACCGCTGGAGCCCCGGTAAAGGCGTGCAACGCTTGCAAATCGAACCGGTCAGTCAGGCCAGCGCCCGCCAGCGCAAGGGTCGCTGCGGTCGTGTGCGCGACGGGGTTTGCGTGCGCCTGTATGAGGCAACAGAACTGTTAGAACGCCCGCTATTCACCGATCCGGAAATTCGCCGCAGCTCGCTCGCCGGGGTGATCCTGCGGATGAAGTCGCTTGGTTTGCCGGAGATCGACGAGTTCCCGTTTCTCGATCCACCGGCACCCAAAACCATCGCCGAAGGATACCGGACACTGCGCGAGCTGAACGCGCTGGACCGCGAGAAAAAACTCACAGACTATGGCCGGCGGATGGCGCGTCTGCCGGTGGACCCGCGGCTTGGCCGGATGTTGATCGAGGCGTGCAAGGAAAATTGCCTCACGGAGATGCTGCCCATCATCGCCGCCCTGGAAACCCAGGACCCGCGCGAGCGCCCGGCGGAAAAATCCCGCGAGGCCGATGCGGCACACGCGCGGTGGAAGGATGCGGAGAGCGATTTGCTTCCGCGACGCACGCGGGCGCTGGAAACGCAACGCGCTGCGCAAATACGCGGTCCCGGCATTTCTCAACGCGCGGCGGGTGATCGAGTGGGCGAACGTGGCGGATGAACTCACTGATTTGTTAGATCGCGAGTGGCAGGTGGGCGGGGAGCGCGAGTCTCCAGACTCGCACGCCCATGAGGGGCGAAGGAAACGCGTCAAGCCACAGAGCCCTGCGCCGGGGGACGCGAGACGCGAGACGCAAGCGCAGAGCGGAGAAAGGGGCTCCGGACAGGATGCCTGCGTCACGGTGGCCCGGGCATCCTGCCCGGAGCCTTCTGATGCTTATGCGGCGATTCACCGCTCGTTGTTAGCGGGCGTGCCGCGGCAGTTCGGTTGCTGGGACCGGGAGAACAAGGCCTACCGGAGCGCTGCGGGCGGGTTTTTCGCGGTGTTTCCGGGCTCCGGGTTGTTCGGGATCCCGCAACGCTGTGAGTGGGTGGTGGCGATGGAATTGGTGGAAACCTCGCGCTTGTGGGCGCGGCGCGTGGCCCGGATCGATCCCGCATGGGTCGAAGCAGTGGCCCCGCACCTGTGCCACAGCAAATATGGCGAGGCCCACTGGGATGAGAACCAGGGTGCGGTCTATGGCAAGCAAACGGTGATCTGCGGCGGCCTGCCGGTGATTGTCGGAAGACGCGTGCACTACGGACGCGTGGATCCCAAGGCGGCTCACGGGGTTTTCCTGCGCGAAGGTTTGTTAGGCGGCGGGTTGCGCAGACGCGGCCGGTTTCTCGACCATCTAACGGAGATGCGCGGCGACATCGAGGTGATCGAACAGAAACTCCGGCGGCCTGGCGGTTTGTGGAGTGATGAGGCGGTGTTGCGGTGCTTCGAGCAGCGCATTCCGCAGGATATCCACACCGCTGCGGCCTTCCACAAGTGGTTGGAAAATCATGAGGAACCCCTGATGCTGGCGCTCGCAGATGTTCTGGACGAGGACCTGGAATCCCTCGGGCTGGAGAGGTTTCCGGATACCCTCACCCATCAGGGCGACGTCTATCAGGTTTACTATCATGCCAAGCAGGGCGAGCGCGACGACGGCGTGACGCTGGGCCTGCATGTCGATCAACTGCCGCAACTGCCCGGTTGGCTGCCGACGTGGGGCGTGGACGGAAACCTGCGCGAACGCGTCGAGATCCTGTTGCGCTCGTTGCCCAAAGACTACCGGCGGGCGTGCCAGCCCATCAGCCCGGTGGCGGACGGCTTCGCCGCATTGTGGTGCGCCGCGCCCAAGGACATGCCGCTGGGCCGTGCTCTATCCGATTATGTGCGGGAACGCACCGGCGCGCGCATACCGGCGGAGGCCTTTGATTCTAACAAGCTACCCGCGCACTTGGTGACGAAAATCTGGGTGTGCGACGACGACGGCGAGGAGCTCGCAATGGGCGAGGATGTGGCGGTATTGAAACTGCAGCTCGCCGACCGGATGCGGGCGCGTTTCGAGGCGGCGGCCAACATCGATGTCGAACGCACGGGCATCAGCGCGTGGGATGGTGAAACCCTCCCCGAACGGGTGGAAACCCCGGGCGGGCCGGCGTTTCCGGCGTTGGTGGACGAAGGGCAAAGCGTCGGTGTGCGGGCATTCGCCAGCGCCGCCGCCGCCGCCCAATCCCAACGCGCGGGCGGTGCAAGATTGTTATGCCTCGCCCATACCGCCCAGGTAGATCACCTGCGGAAAAAATTCCCGTTAGGTCAGATGACTAGAATCGAGTTGCCGCACCTCGGCGTCGGCGGCACCAAGGTTGAGGATTTGATTCTGCTAGCCGCCGAGGGCGCGGCGGGTGCGGCATTCCCGAGTTCGCCGGACGAGTTCCGCATTCTCAGTGAGCGCGCGCGCGGACGGTGGTTTGACGCGGCGGCGGCGCTCGGCAAGAGCCTCGATGAGGTGCTGGCCGTGCTGCCCGAAATCCGGGTCTGGATCGCCGCCCAGCACAACGACCGGAATCTGGGAGAAATCGCCGATGACCTCGACGAACAACTCACGTGGTTGTTCCGGCATCGTTTCGCCTGGCACGCGGGTTTTGCCGGGCTACGTGATTACCCGCGGCGCTTGCGCGCGATCCGCTCGCGCCTCGGTCGGTTAGGTTCGCTACCCATCGTCAAGGATTTGGAAAAGATGGCGCGCCTGCGCCGCCTGTGGCTGCCCTGGTTCCAACGCTGGACTGCGGCGCCGGACAACCCCGCGCTGTGGCAACATGGCTGGGCGCTCGAGGAACTGCGCGTCTCACTCTTCGCCCCGGATGTGCCATGCATGAGGAAAATCTCCGAAAAACGGATAGAAGAACTGTGGGAATCCATCAAGCAGGAGCGTTAGTGTTCTCCGCCGTTCCTTATATTATCAACCTCAAGAGTGGTCAAACTGCGGATTTTGACAGTGCCGGCACCTCCTTGTAGGTGGAGCTGAGTTTGTAGTAGTTGGGCCATCCACGGATGTATCATGAGAACGCATCAGCATCCGCCTCAACAGCAGCATCCTCAAAACCCGGGAATGGGTTGGGAATATCATCAGAACATGTGAGAAAAACCCAGACCGATGACGCCTGATACCGGGTTAATCCGCGCTCCATGCGACATTCTGCCCAAGTTGTTCTTGCTGTGGAACCCCGCATCTTATCGTGGGGAACGCCCCTTTCCCAAGGTTGCTCACACTATGAAGAAGAAGATCTTATAAGGTCAAAAAAGAAGTATTCATCATAGGTGACAGGAAACTGCTAGATAGCAAGTGCTTGATTCCCTTCATGGGATTCATTTCCCTGTGGGATGCAAGGAGTGCTACAGGAGCATCAGGGATGGTTTCTCAAGGAGTTTCCTGATTTCCGACAGGAATTGCGCGGCTACGGCGCCATCAATGACGCGGTGATCACAGGCGAGGCCGAGGTTCATGCGCAGACCGGGGAAGACCTGGCCGTTTTTGACGACGGGTTTTTCGATGGCCGCACCGACCGAGAGAATGGTTGCCTGAGGGGGATTGATGATGGAGTCAAATGATTCGACGCCCCAGACACCGAGGTTGGTCACGGTGAGGGTGCCGCCGTCGAATTCATGGGGTTTGAGTTTTTTGATTTTAGCGCGGGCGGCGAAATCCTTGACAGCACGAGAGATCTCTAGCAACGATTTGGTTTCAGCTTCCCTGATGACAGGTGTCACGAGGCCGTCTTCCATGGCGATCGCCACGGACAAGCCAATGTGTTTGAATTTAACGATGTGATCCGCGGTGTAGGAAACGTTGACCGCCGGCACGAGTTGAGCAGCGTCGATGACCGCCTTGAGGACAAAGTCATTGACGGAGTATTTGTTACCGTGGGTTTTTTCCGCTTGTTCGTTCACCTGACGACGGAGTGACATGAGGGGAGCGATATCCGCTTCGAGATGTAGATAGAAATGAGGGATGGTGGTTTTGGAGAGCAGTAAACGCGAGGCGATGACCTTGCGCATGGTGCTGAGTTCGATGAGTTCATCCTCGGCATTGACGGTGGAAGGCATGTCAGCACCTGCGACGGCAGGCGGCGTTGTGACGGTTTTGGCTTTGATCGATGCGACGAGAGCCACGGCGGCGGCAGCCTCGGAGGAAGCCGCAGGTTTGGCTTGGATGGGAGAGACGGCTGCGGTTTCGACGTCGATTTTTGTGATGCGGCCGGCGGGACCGGTGCCGGAGATCAAGGTGAGATCCACACCAAGTTCCGCCGCGACCTTGCGTGCCAAGGGCGACGCCATGACACGTTTGCCGGTAAATAAAGTATTGCTAACGAAAGGTGCCGCGGTTGCGGCGGGCTTGTCTGCAGGTGGAACTGCGGTGGCTTGCGGCGCGGGGGCATCAAGGGCAGGCGTTCTATCAGACACACCCTCGGCATCCCCGTTGAGAACGGCAAGGATCGCGCCAATCGGGGCTTTGTCGCCCGCGTGGATCCGGATTTCCGTAAGAATGCCATCGTCAAAAGCCTCCATTTCCATCGTGGCTTTGTCCGTTTCAATATCAGCGAGAACGTCACCGATTTCGACCACGTCGCCGACTTGTTTGTGCCATTTGAGCAGGGTGCCCTCGGTCATGGTGTCCGAGAGTTTTGGCATTTCTATATTCACAGTCATCATGGGATGGGGAAGTGTCGAAAGGATGGGAAAACGCGTGGTGAAATCCAGTCTTTTTACGGGTGGATATGACAACGAAAAAGCGCGGGGAGTTTGAGGCTCCTCCGCGCTTCAAGATGATAGGGAAATTCACTCAAGGAGTGGCACTTTTCGTTGCAAGAGGAAGCTCGCGCATGGTTGGAATCAGACCGATATTGGGACTGCCAACGGATCCTTGTGCGCTGGCCATGCGCATGATGGGTTCGGAAGTGGTGTCGCAGCAATCCTTCTTCGGGCAATACCGCCGCGTGCACTTGCCGCAATAATCACGCACCTTGACGTTTACGGTTTTGTAACGCGGGACCTTTTTCTCAATGGTTTGAACCATCCCGCCCTTGCCGCTCTTGGCATCACCGGGAGTGACGATCCGCTCGGTAACAATGTCATAGCCGCAGGTTTTGACTTGGCGCGTTTCCGTGTGGAAGGTGGCTCTGGTAGCGCTGCCGAACATCGAGCAACACGAGGAAAAACCGAGTGAAATGGCGGTCAAAGAAAGGAAAACAGCAAGTCGTTTCATGGGTAGGTGTTTTGATTGGTTAGACAAAAATATCAGAACAAACAACAGCAGGAACTCACTGCCACGGCGAAACTAACAGTCGCAATGGCAAGGATCAAATGCTTCGTCATGCCGCCGATGCTAGAAAAACCCACCTGCTTGGCAATGAAAAAATGAGGGTGTTACGAACTGTCATCAGTAAGCGCGTCAGGCCATGGTTAGAACCTTCTCGACGATTCTTCCAGGGTTTGGAAGTTGTTCATACTCAATGTGTTGAGAATATATTGCAGGGGCATCGAGGGAGCAGACCCGTGTGATGGGCGCGTCGAGGTCATCGAAGGCATGTTCCTGGATGAGCATGGCCACCATCGCGGAAACGCCGCCGAAGGGCTTGGATTCATCGACCAGCACCACCCGGTGGGTTTTCCTCACGGTATTGAGGATTGCGTCCTGATCGAGTGGACGGATCGAACGGAGATCGAGGACTTCAGCATGGATCCCATGCTCGGCTTGGAGGATGGTCGCAGCGGCAAGGGATTGAATGACTGAGCGACCATGAGCGATCAGTGATATGTCCGAGCCTTCGCGTTTGATGTCGGCCAATCCGAGTGGAACAAGAAAATCTCCGTCGGCGGGGTCGGGCACTGCGCCGGAAGTTCCGTAAAGCAGGGTGTTTTCCATGACGAAAACCGGATCGTTGTCACGGATGGCGGTTTTGATGAGACCCTTGGCGTCTGCCGGAGTAGCGGGAGCGCAGACTTTAAGACCCGGAAATGCGGCGAACAAAGCTTCCGGGACATGCGAGTGAGTAGCCCCCACCCCGGTGCCACCATTGGCCGGACCACGCACGACAATGGGACAATGGCACAGACCGCCGGACATATAACGGATGCAAGCGGCATTGCTGACAAGCTGGTCGAAGGCGACCGAGTGGAACGACCAGAACATCAACTCCATGACGGGGCGCACGCCGAGCAGCGAGGCACCGATACCCATGCCGATAAAACCGGCTTCAGAGATCGGGGTGTCCATCACGCGTTGATCGCCCCATTTTTTCCACAGGCCTTCGGTGACTTTGTAGGCACCATTGTATTGGGCGACTTCTTCGCCTATCAGCACGACGTTCGGGTCGCGGGCCAATTCCTCATCGAGCCCTTCGCGGAGGGCTTCACGGTAGGTGAGAATGCGTGACATGGTGGATTGCGGCATGAAAGTGGAGGTCGTCTCAATCATCGAAGAAATGGCGGCCGATCATGGCAGCCGGAGTCGCGTGGTCGCATTCCCAGTAAACATCGGTGTGGATGTCGGAAAGCGTCGGAGCAGCCGAGGCGTCGGCGAAATTGACTGCGGCGGCGGCTTCATCCGCGGCAGCCCGGTTGAGGGCGTCCGCGCGATCCTCCGTGAGGATTCCTTCGGCGATGAGGGCGCGCCGAAAAACGGAGATCGGATCGTGGTTCTGCTTGTGGTTTTCGATCTCCTCGGGGGTGCGGTATTTCTTGTGATTGGCGTCCGCAATACTATGTCCATAGTAGCGGTAGGTGTGGATTTCGAGCAAGGAAGGCAGATGCTGGGTGCGGGCGCGCTCGATGGCGATGTGGGTTTTCGCCCGGACTTCGTAGAGGTCGGAGCCGTCGATGACGTCCCAAGCGATGTTGTAGGCGTCGGCCCGCTGGGCAAGACAACTGCTGTAGGACGAAGATCGTCCCTGAGAGGTGCCCATCGAGTAGCCGTTGTTCTCGATCACATATACCACCGGGATTTCGAACAGGGCGGCGAGATTGAGGGACTCATGGAAGGTGCCTTGGTTGACGGCTCCATCACCGAGGTAGCAGAGACAGCAACCTTTCCGGCCAAGGTATTTGAGACCGTAGGCGAGGCCGAGGCCGAGCGGAGTCTGTCCGGCAACAATGCCGTGGCCACCCCAGAAATTCTTGGCGGGAGCGAAGAAGTGCATCGACCCGCCTTTACCCCTGGAGCAACCGGTTATTTTACCGAACATTTCCGCCATGCATTCATTCCTGCTCATGCCGATGGCCAAGGCATGGC
>JAPLUJ010000711.1:11338-16106 GCA_026397695.1 Verrucomicrobiota bacterium
CGCCCAGGGAAATCGTGCCGACGGCCACGGCTTCCTGACCGATGTAGAGGTGGAGGAAGCCAGCGATTTTCCCACCTTGGTAATATTTCAGGCTGGCTTGCTCGAAGCGGCGGATACGCAGCATCTGGGCGAAGAGCTCGATTTTGCGCTCCGGTGTGAGGCCTTGGTTGATGGGTGAGCTGGCGAAGTCGAGTGGGGAGAAGTTGGCGCTAGTCATGAGCGGCGGTGGGATGATTCAGGCGGGGAAACCGGGATGGGGTGATAGATGTTGGGCATTGCCGTGAGCCGGAGTGGAGAAGTGTGGGTGATCAAGGTGCAGAGATGTCCCAAGGAGGCAAGGATATTTCCATAAGACACGAGAATTTTTTAGGTGTCGGTGCGCCGCAAAAACGTCTAGACTGGACTTCATGGAATGGAACTCATTGGTGGAGGCGGCTTGGCAGGTGCGCGAACAGGCCTATGCGCCGTATTCAAAATTTGCGGTGGGAGCCGCCCTGTTAGCAGCCGACGGACGGCTCTTCGTCGGCAGCAATGTCGAAAATCTATCATACGGCCTCAGCCAGTGCGCCGAGCGGGTGGCCATCGGCGCGGCGATTGCGGCCGGTGCGCGGAATTTTCTCGGCATGGCCGTGGTCGCCGATACCCGGGTGCCGGTCTCTCCCTGCGGGGCGTGTCGTCAGGTGCTGGCGGAATTCGGAGTGCCGCGGGTGCTGTTAGCCAACCGCTCGTCACACTTGGAGTTTCGTTTGGAAGAACTGCTGCCGCGGGCGTCGGCAGGGATTTTGGATCGTGGCGAGTGATTGTTCCATGTGGAACTCCTTCCGCTGGTTTCCACGCTTGAGTCACGGCGGAGGCAGACTATGTTTCGCGTCTCACGATGTTTCGATATCCCAAGTGTTATGATGTGATAGTGATAGGTGCCGGTCATGCCGGGATTGAGGCCGCGATGGCTGCGGCCCGCTTGGGTTGTGAGGTGGCCGTGCTCACACAGAATCTCGACACCATCGGGCAGATGTCCTGCAATCCGGCGATTGGGGGGCTGGCCAAGGGTCACATGGTTCGGGAAATCGACGCGCTGGGCGGGGTGATGGGACTGAACACGGACGCCACCGGCATTCAATGGCGCCTGTTGAATGCCTCGAAAGGGCCGTCCGTTCGGGCTCTGCGGGCCCAGTGTGACAAGAAGGCCTATCAGTTCCGGATGAAACGGGAGTTGGAGGCGATGCCGGGAGTGGAGTTGCATCAGGGGAACGTGTTGGATCTTCGTTTGCAAGGCGAGCGGATCATGGGGGTGACGACTTCTTTCGGCATCGAATTTACCGGCAAGACGGTGATCTTGAGTGTCGGCACTTTTATGGGTGGGCTGATGCATGTCGGCCTGCGTCACGAAAAAGGCGGCCGGATGGGGGACGCCACTTCTGATCTATCAGAAGTATTGAAACGTTGCGGTTTTGTGGTTGAGCGTTTCAAGACCGGCACGCCCTGCCGTTTGAACGGGCGGTCGATTGATTTTGCCAAGTGCGAATGCCAGCATGGTGATGAGCCGGTGCCGAAGTTCAGTTTCATGGCGGACACCTTGGCGCGGTCTCGCAACGATTTATTCACGCTCAATCCGTGGGGTGATCCCACGTTTCACATGGAACAATTGCCGTGCTGGATCACCTACACGAACCCGCGCACCCACGACATCATACGCGCAAACCTCGATCAATCGCCGTTGTATTGCGGGGTGATTGAGGGGGTGGGGCCGCGTTATTGTCCGTCGATAGAGGACAAGGTTGTACGTTTTGCGGAGAAGGAGCGGCATCAGGTATTTCTGGAGCCGGAAGGGCGGCACACGCTGGAATATTACGTCAACGGGGTTTCCACCTCTTTGCCCTATCAGGTGCAGTTGGAATTATTGCGCTCGATCCGTGGTCTCGAACGATGCGAGATTTTGAGGCCTGGCTACGCGGTGGAATATGATTACTGCCCGCCGACCCAGTTGCGGCCGACTTTGGAGACCCGTAAAATAGAGGGGCTTTTTTTTGCAGGACAAATCAACGGCACGTCGGGATATGAGGAAGCGGCCGGGCAGGGGCTGATCGCCGGTACGAACGCCGCGCTCAAGGTATTGGGAAAACCCGCGTGGGTGTTGGGTCGGGACGAAGCGTATCTCGGGGTCATGGTGGATGATTTGGTGACGCGCGGCTGCACCGAGCCCTATCGGATGTTCACCAGTCGGGCGGAATACCGCTTGTTGTTGCGGCAGGACAATGCCGATCTTCGACTCACCCCCAAAGCGGCGGCGATCGGCCTGGTGAGTGGGGAACGGGTCAGGCGGGTGGAGGAAAAGTTAGCCGGGATGGCAAAGGCGGATTGCTGGGTACGCCAAGCGATGCATGAAGGAATGCTGCTCGATCAATGGTTGCGGCGCAGTGAGAACTTTTGGCACATGCTGCCGGAGACCTTGCGCAAAGAGGTCGACTTGGAACTTTGGTCATTGATCGAGACGGATATAAAATACGCAGGACACTTGGGACGCCAGCGGACGCAGATTGAGAGGATGGCCCGCCAAGAGGGTAGGAAGCTGCCGGAGAGTCTCGATTACACCGCCCTTCGTGGTCTGAAGAAGGAAGCGCAGCTTCGCTTCACGGAGGTCCGACCCGCCACCCTCGGACAGGCCGGGCGCATTCCGGGCATCACGCCTGCCGACGTCGCAATGCTGGCGGTGTGGCTGGAAAAACTCGAGCGTGAGGCGGCAGCCGCCGCTCCATAGGTGGCGCGCTCTCGATGAGAGCGCATGTCAAAGCTCCCCACATTTTCCCCTTCAGGTTCATCTCTTGGTCTGCGGCCTCATCGAGGCCGTGCTACCTTGGATCTGCCACCTTGGATTTGTCAGAGCAGCCCTGTTTGCTGATAGACTGATAGAATTGCAAATCGTTGGTATTCAATGAGTTGCAAGCTCATGACAAAGCAAACAGGTTTTTCCGTCACAGCCGCGTGCGGTGCAATGCTGGCGGCCGTAGTAGATCATTTGCAAGTGCAGGCGGTTCCACGATTCGCGCGGAAACAACTTTTTCAGGTCGCGTTCGGTTTGCGCGACATTTTTTCCGGAGCTGAGATTCCAGCGGGTGGCGAGGCGGTGGATGTGGGTGTCCACGGGGAAAGCGGGCACGCCGAATGCTTGCGCCATGACGACCGACGCGGTCTTGTGGCCGACTCCGGGCAGCGCTTCCAAGGCCGCGAAATCCGCGGGGACCACGCCGCCGTGTTGCGCGACGAGGATTTTTGATAGAGCGGAAATGGCGGCGGACTTGCGCGGTGCCAGGCCGCAGGGACGGATGATGGCGCGGATTTCATCCACGGGCACCTGCAGCATGGCGCGCGGGTTGTCGGCCCGGGCGAACAACGCGGGCGTGACCTGATTGACTCTAACATCGGTGCAGCGTGCCGAAAGCAAAACCGCGACGAGCAAGGTGTAAGGATCCTGATGGTCTAACGGAATAGGGGTTTCCGGATAGAGCTCGTTAAGGCGGCGCAGCAGGTGGCCGGCACGTTGTTGCTGGAGCATGGCGGGAGAGTGATGGATGCACGCGCCGAAAGCAAGATGTGCTGCCGTATCCATGGGACATATTCGCAGCATCGGTTGCGCCATCGGTCTTGCCAGCAGGATTGGAACCCATTAGGCAAGGGGGCGCTTCCTGATTCTCTTGAGTGCTGGAGAAGGTATGATACAAAATTCCATGAATCATGTGACTTCCGGCACGGAGCGAGACGCTGCTATTTCTGAATCCTGACTTTAATTCATCCAGGTTGTATGAGCCGCAAGCTGAAATCCCCGCCCAAGTCCCTGCAATGGCGGCTGGAATGCCTCGGTCACTCGTTGATCGAAGGACTGGCGGGCGTGCTTCCCGGGGCGTGGGTATTTCGGTTAGGCGAGGCGCTGGGCGGGTTGGTGTGGCACTTCATGCCGCAGCGCCGCAAAGTGATTTTGAAAAACCTGCGGATCGCTTTCGCGGGTGAAATGGATTTAGCCGCGCTGCAGCGCATGGCCAAGGCAAGTTTCCGTCGCACCGGGGGTAATTTGATGTCCACCGCCCATACCGCGCGGCTCACGCCGGCAAAACTCGCCAGCGTGATCCACATTGAAAACCTCGGGCTCCTCGAGCAGGCGCTCGGTGGAGGCAATGGCGTCGTCCTGCTGCTCGCGCACATGGGGAACTGGGAGGTCCTGAGCCGCCTCATCCACTTTTTCCCGCCAGGTGCGCGGGCCGGCGCGTTCTACCGACCACTCAAGAACAGGATGTTAGACGCGCGGGTGCTCGCGCGGCGTCAGGCGGATGGTACCCGGATGTTTTCCAAGCGCGACAATCCGCTGCACGTTGCGGGGTTTCTGCGCGCGGGCGGCATTGTGGGTATTCTAGCAGACCAGCGGGCGGGCAAACAAGGTGAGCCGGTGCAGTTTTTCGGGCGTTTCACACGTGCCAGCCCGCTACCAAGCCTGCTGGCGCGGCGCTCGAAAAGCACGGTGCTGGCGCTGGCCGTGACCACCGAGAAGCCGGGCAAATGGCGGGCGGTTTTCATGCCGGTCGCAGCACCGCCCACCACAAAGAATTGCATGCTGGCGCTTGAGCAGGCGATGACACTCGCACCGGTGGATGTGTTCTGGTTTCAGGAGCGGTGGAAAATATACGTTCGCAAGCACCAGACGATTGGTGATTGGTTAGGGCCGGATACCGGACGCGGCAGCAAGCCGCACCGCGGATTGTTGTGGCTGGCGGGCGTG
>JAPLUJ010000496.1 GCA_026397695.1 Verrucomicrobiota bacterium
TCGACGCACGATTCCGCCAGTCCCGCTTCCTGATAGGCGCGGAGGTGGACTTTGACGTTTTGCGCGATCGCCGCCTCGAAGTCCGCGCCGTCGCGGCGGGATTCATTTGCGTTCATCCATGCCTCGATGGAGGTGGATGAAACGTGGCGTGCGCCGTAGGCGATGGCGGTCTTGAGGTTGGGTAACAACTGCGCGACAACCGCATCCTCGTCCGCCGGATTCATCGGATTGACGCCACCCACCATGAGGATGAAGTCCACTTCGAGGCCGAGCGCTTTGAGACCATGCACGAGTTCATCAAGATCCGCCGGAGCGGTTCCCGGGAATAACGAAACTTGCACGCGGCTGGGCATGACCTGCGAGATTTCGCACAGTTCCTTCATCCCCGAAACAATCCGGATCACCCCCCCGGAATCGCGCGGCAACTTGCCGGTCTCATCCGGGACCAGCCCGCCGACGAACCGCAGATATGTCGGAACAATGCCGAGTTGAACGTTGGACTTTTGTGTAATGCTCATGGCCATGCGGCGAGCATATGCGCAATTCCATATGAGGAAAGAATAAAATTATTCTAACAGTCATTTCGACGTCCGGCCTCCCCCACCCCCTACGGTGTTCCGATGCAGTAGAGGTTGCCAAGAGTGCGGATGAAAATCCGGTCGTGGCTAATAGCCGGGGATGCGTAACATTCCTCACCGAGTTCATTCCTGGCGACCAACTCGAACTGCGGGCCGGCCTTCAACACGAACATCTTGCCGTCATCATCCAGAAAATAGAGGTTGCCGCCGGTGGCAACCGCCGACGCGCTGTGGTGACGTCCGAGTTTCTGCTGCCACATCCGCTTGCCGGTTTTCGCCTCGAAACAACTGGCAAGACCGCGGTCGGAAACAACGAAGAAGTGATTGCCATGCGCAATCGGCGACGGAACATAGGAGACACCCGCGGTGTCACGCCAGGCGATGTGGGTGTCAGTGACGTTGCCCGCACCGTCGGGCCGGATGGCGATGAGATGCAACTCCGGGAACCCCCCGGTGACAAAAAACATGTCGTCGGTGAAGACCACGCTGGCGACGAACTGTTCGGTCGGACCGTTGACGAGCCAGTGGGGTTTGCCGGTGTCAGGATCGTAGCTGGCGACACTGATACTGCCGCTGAGGACCATCTGCGTTTTGCCGGCGGCTTGGAAAATCGTCGGCGTGCAGTAGGAGCGCGTGCGGTTAGGTCGATCCGTGCGCCACCGCTCGCTGCCGGTGGCCTTGTCGAATGCGACGATATATGCGACGGCATCCTGGTCGCAATTGAGAATGATGGTGTCCTTGTAGGGCACGGGCGAACTGCAGAAGCCGTGAACGGAGGCAAACGTGCCAGGCGATTTGCGCCAGAGTTCATGGCCGTCCATGTCATAGCAAACCACCACGATGTCCGGCGCTTGCATGAACGCCACCCACACGTGCTTGCCATCAGTGGCGGGCGTGCCACTGGCGTAACTGTTGAGATTGTTTTTTTTCTCCGGCATCGCGGTCAACACGGTTTTCTCCCACACTAACTTGCCCGTGAGCCGGTCGAGGCAAAGCAACACGCGCCTGCCGCCTGCCTCGACATAGGTTGTGACGAACACGCGCTCGCCCCAGATGATCGGCGAGGAATGACCCCGGCCGGGGATGGCGACTTTCCACACGACGTTCTCGCTGCTGCTCCAGCGGACCGGCACGTTGGTTTCCTCGCAAACACCATCGCCGCGAGGTCCGCGCCAAGCCGGCCACTCGCCCGCCAATGCGCATGTGGCTAACAGCCAACTCATCCTCCAAGTCACTTGGGTAACGGCTATCATCATGGTTTGCATTCTAACTACAGGGCAATCGCTGTTGTGGTGACCGTGCCGGAAATAGCCAGAGTGCGAAGCCGATATAGCGAGTGAGGAACCGGATGGCGTTTTCATGGTAGGAAATCACTGGGACATGATCCCCATTTCCAGACGCATTCAGGCAGACACACCCTGAAGCCACAAGGATAAATGCTGGACACGGGCAGCATGCCCGCGCCACGATGAGACGCCGCCGCAAGCGACATCCCACGATCCCCGAAACCCCACATGACCAACGAATCACATAACCCGTTTACGCTTGGCACGCGCGGCAGTGAATTGGCGTTGGTGCAAGCGAGCACCACCGCAGCAACACTGCAAAAAGTTTTTCCCGATCTGCACATCGCACGCCGTATCATCAAAACCACCGGTGACCGCCGCACCGATGTCGCGCTCGCCGATGTGGCGAAATCCGAGGGCATCTGCGACAAGGGCGTCTTCATCAAGGAACTCGAACAAGCACTCGATGAGGGATCCATCGACATCGCGGTCCACAGCTTGAAGGATCTGCCAACCGTATTGCAGGCCCGCTTCGAACTCGCCGCCGTGCTCGAACGCGCGGCCATCCGCGATGTGCTGGTGACCCGCGATGACGGCGGATTCGACGCGCTTGCTCCCGGCGCACGGGTCGGCACCAGCAGCGTGCGGCGCGCGAAACAAGTCGCGTTCCTCCGTCCCGATCTGCTGGTGGTGGACCTCCGCGGCAATGTGCCCACACGCCTCCACAAACTAACAGCCGGAGATCACCACGATGCCATCCTGTTAGCGGAAGCCGGCTTGGTGCGTCTCGGGTTTCTGCCGCAAGCATCCCTTGCCGCCGGTCCTGAACCGATCCTCGGCATGCCGGGCCTGTTCGCTCAGCGTCTCGACGAGAATATGTTTTTTCCAGCCGCCGGGCAGGGAGCCATCGGTTTGGAAATACGCTCCGCAGACGAGCGCAGCCGGGTGCTCGCGCAATCCATCGGCCATCCCGCAACGTGGCTGCGCATCACCGCCGAGCGCGAGTTTCTACGCCTGCTGGATGCCGGTTGCCACACCTCGCGAAACGTGGCTGCGCATCACCGCAGAGCGCCAGTTTCTACGCCTGCTGGATGCCGGTTGCCACACACCCGTCGGCGTGTTTTCCTCGCTCGTGAACGGCACCCTCCACCTTCAGGCCCGCGTCTTTCCTGAAACCGGCGGCCCGCCGCAAACCGGTGCGGCCAACGGCACTGATCCGTTAGATGTGGCTCTGTCCCTTTTCCAATCCCTCACATGAAACCCTGCGGAATCTGTTATCTTGTCGGTGCCGGTCCCGGCGACCTCGGTCTGGTCACGCTGCGTGCCAAGGAATGCATCGAGCACGCCGATGTGCTGATTTACGATGCTCTGAGCAGTCCTGAACTCCTGCAATGGACGAAAGCCGGCTGTGAGAAAATCCCGGTCGGCAAGCGCGCCAAGGATCACACGATGCCGCAGGAGCAGATCAACGCGTTGATCGTCGAGAAAACCAAAGCCGGTCAATCCGTGGTGCGACTCAAGGGCGGAGATCCCATGATTTTCGGTCGCGGTGGCGAGGAGGCCGCTGAACTCGCCGCGGCAGGCGCACTCTTTGAGATCGTCCCCGGTATCAGCTCGACCATTGCGGGACCAACTTATGCGGGAATCCCGGTGACCCACCGCGACCACTGCACGCAGCTCACGATTTTCACCGGTCACGAGGATCCGACGAAAGGATATAGCTCGGTAGATTATGCACAACTTGCCAAGGCACCGGGCACCAAGGTGTTTGTCATGGGTGTGTCCAGACTGCGCGAAATCACCACCTCGTTCATCGCAAACGGTGCAGCCCCGGAAACCCCGATCGCTCTAACACGTTGGGCTACCACCGGCGCCCAGAAAACCCTCGTCGGCACGCTCGCCACCATCGCCGATATCGCCGAACGCGAAAACTTCGGATCTCCCGCCGTGGCCGTCATCGGCACCGTCGTCAACGAACGTGACAAAATAAATTGGTTCGAAAAGCGCCCGCTCTTCGGCAAGCGCATCGTCGTCACCCGCACCCGCGAACAAGCCAGCGAACTTAGCAAGTCACTGCGTGATCTCGGCGCGGACGTCGTCGAGCTGCCGACCATCCGCATCGAACACCCGGAGGATCACCAGGGCTTTGCCGAATTCGTCACCCACGCCCACGAATACGACTGGCTGGTTTTCTCCAGCCCTAACGGCGTGGAGCGGTTCTTCGAGGCGTTTTTCGCTACCTATGATGACGCCCGCAGCCTCGGCAACCCGCGCATCGCCGCCATCGGCAACGGCACCGCGAACAAAATCCGCGACTACCGCTTCGCTGTGGACCTCATCCCCCAGCGCTTCGTCGCCGAAGGATTGATCGATGCCTTTAAAAAACTGTCCGTCGAAAATCTAACCATCCTGTGGATCCGCGCCGCCGAATCCCGCGAGGTGATCTATGACGGACTAACAGCACTGGGCGCAATCGTCGATGAATGCATCGCCTACCGCACCGTGCCGGAAACCGCCGACCCCACCGGCGCCCAAGCCCGCCTAACCGAACAAGGAGCGGATTTGATCACCTTCACCTCCGGCTCCACCGTGGACCACTTTTTCGCGCTGGGCCTCGCATGGCCGGAAGGTTGTGTCGCGGGCGGCATCGGCCCGGTCA
>JAPLUJ010000191.1:0-1044 GCA_026397695.1 Verrucomicrobiota bacterium
TCTATGTTCAGGACTTTGCCTTGTCAGACCGCGTGCCGTGGAAAATTCCATCTCGCATCGAGCGCACGACCACAGCCGAGCTTGCCAGGCGATTTGCGGCGGGTCCCCGGCTCAATTGCCAATGGGACACCTTGGATGCGGCACCGTTTGCGGTGGTTTTTCAGGAGGTGATGTCGTCGATTCATGCCGGTGTTTTTGAAAAAACGGTGCCTGTGGTGACGGAAACCGGCACTGCAGCCCAAGCGCCCGGTCCGGTGATTCTCGCCGCCATGTGCCGTCAGGGCATGCCGCTCCAATCCTATGGATGGACCCAGCCGGAGGCGGGGTTTGCCGGAGCAACCCCGGAATTATTGGTTTCGCTGGATGACCGGCAACTTGAAACCATGGCACTGGCCGGCACGGCGAGATGCGAGGACCGGGATGTTTTCGCAGCCGACGACAAGGAAATCCGTGAACACGAATACGTCGCCCAGACGCTGGTCTCGAAGCTCCTGCATCTGGGCCGCCTCGAGCGCCATCGCCGCGAGATCCTCGACCTCGGGCCTATCGTCCATTTCCTCACCCAGATTCATGTGGACCTGCATGCGCCTATGGCCCCGGAAGAATTGTTGCAAAGGCTGCATCCCACACCGGCGCTGGGGCCGCTGCCCCGGACGGACGGCACCATGGACAAGTTGCTCGAGTGGCGGCAACGGCTCGGCTGTGTGCCCCAGTTCGGCGCACCGTTCGGGCTTTGGGATGACGGACGATTTGACGCCGTTGTGGCGATTCGCGGGGTGTGGTGGGAGGGAACCCACCTCAGTATTCCGGCGGGTTGCGGCATTATCGAGGCCAGTCGCCTCGTCAACGAGTGGCGCGAACTGCGGCTGAAACGTGAGGCCGTCAAACGGTTTTTCGAGCGCCCATCCAGGCGTGCGAATGCTTGAAATGCCGCGTGCCATCCCGTTTCCCGGAATTGCGGATCGATGCTCCGCCCATCCCAAGGCCGAAGCCAGCATGTATGAACGTATCTGGAAAATTTTATTAAAAAAGGTTGATTATTTT
>JAPLUJ010000191.1:1100-3224 GCA_026397695.1 Verrucomicrobiota bacterium
GGGTTGGCATTTCACAACCCACCGCGTCTTGCCATGATCCCTGATACCCCTGTCATCACCCTTTGGATGATCGAAGATCATGAGATTTTCGCCAAATTCATGCAGCGTCTGATCGCGGCCGAGGCCGATATGGTTTGTACCCAACACTTTACCTGTGCGGCGGATTTTTTCGAGCACCTCAAGAATTTCCCCGAGCGTCCGGACCTGCTGCTGTTGGATCTCGGCTTGCCGATGCACGACGGACTCGAAATTCTGGGCGATTTGCGCCGCATGATGCCCGCGGCGAAGGTGCTTGTTCTAACTGCCCATGACGAGCGTGAGAATGTTTACCGTGCCATTTGTAGCGGTGCTGCCGGATACCTGTTGAAAACCGCCGACCCCGACGCGATCCTTGCCGGGATCCGTGACGTGATGCATGGCGCGTCCGCACTCAGCAGCCCGATCACCAAGATGATCCTCGAGGGATTCTCCCGCTACGGTCCGGTCGATCCAATAGAACCCCTCACCACTCGCGAAACCGAAGTGCTGCGCGAGTTGGTCAAGGGATTCATCAAAAAGGAAATTGCCGCCCATCTGGCGATTTCCCAGCACACGGTGGACATGCACTTGCGCTCGGTCTATCGGAAGTTGCATATCAAATCACAGACCGAAGCCGTTTCCAAGGCCCTCCGCCAGGGTCTCGTCTGATCTATTTTTCTTGCGATTGGAGTTCGCAAAAAAACCAGCCCCCGGCCTACTAGAAAGGCCGGGGGCTTTGCCTGAAAGGGTTCAGTTGGCGGGTGGATCACCCGGCCTTTGCGGCATCGCCGGCATCCACTGAAATGGTGAGCGTGGCGATGACTTGCGGATGCAGGCGCACCGTGATTTCGGTCTTGCCGGATTTTTTCACGGGTTTTTCCAACTCGATCGCGTGGCGGTCGATCACGATACCGTCCGCTTCGAGTTGCTTGTGGATGTCCATGCTGGTTACCGATCCGAACGCCTTGCCGCCTTGCCCGGTGGACAGCGTGAACTTCGGTTGGAGCTTCGCAATTTTCGTCGCGATCTCTTGGAACATGAGGACTTCCTCCGCGTCTTGAGGGCCTCGACATGCCGGAGGTTCGAGCGGTTCGCCTCATACGCCTTGCCCTGCGGGACCAGATAGTTGCGGGCGTAGCCGGCGCGGACTTTTACGACGTCGGCTTCGGCACCGAGGCCGGCGATTTTTTCTTTGGGGATGACTTGTGTGTTGGCCATGGGGATCAAGGGTGAACAGTTCGTATATGGGGCGGGGCGGGCGGGGATTTAGGCTGCAGTTCCAACCGAGTCAAGAACAATGAACCCGAATGAGAAGTTTCTCATGACGGGAGTCACGGACCTCTGCCGCCCCTGCATCTCCGGCCTATGGCTTGACGGGCGCCGGTTTGGACGGCCCATTTGCGGCAGGTGCCGCGGTCTTGAGGATCATCTCCCACTGCGCAAACCGTTGCGGTGAGAGCCGCTTCAATTCCGTGAGTTTTTCTTTGCCGGCATCCAGGCACAACGCATAGGCCAAGGCGAATTCCGCGAGATCCTCGTGGGCGACCTGGTCGCCATAGCCGGAGACCGAGATTTTGTCCGCGCTAATGGCCTGCTGCCAATGTTCGAGCGTCTTGGGCTGTGACGCGGTGACCCGTTGTTCCAGGATGTGCCCGGATTCGTGAGCGATGATCATCGCATCGGCGTCGGGCACGAGATTGAGATAATTCTGTGAACCATGCGCGGTGGCTCCGTCGAGATTCGCATAGATCGCGACCCCGTCCTTGGTCCCTTCCGAAACAATCTGGCAGACCTTGCGGTATGCGGGCGGGAGCATCTCCACCCGCTTGAGGCAATCGGCCACCTGCAGGTTGACCTTGTCCTCAATGGTGATCTTGAAGGGCGTGTCACCGAGCATGACCTGCCAGACCTTGCCGGATTGGCCCCGCCACATCTTCACCGCCGTCGGACCTGATAGAACCTTGGCCTTGTCCTGATTCCGCTTGCCAAAATCGCCGCGCAAGGCACCGAACTGATCTAACAGACGCGCTTTGACCTCGGCCGCCGGACACCAGTCGGCTCCCACCATGGCGACCAGGCAGAGGCTGGGAAATAACAATATGGATC
>JAPLUJ010000487.1 GCA_026397695.1 Verrucomicrobiota bacterium
CCTCTCGATGAACGGTGCCTCCGCCGCACTGTGCCTCTCGGACATCCCCTTCGGTGGCCCGATCGGTGCCGTTCGGGTCGGCCGCGTCAACGGCAAATTCCTCATCAACCCGACGTTTGCCCAACGCGATGAAAGCGATCTGGACCTCATTTACGTCGGCAACAAGACCGATGTCATCATGATCGAAGGCCAGGCCGACGAACTCCCTGAAGAGGAATTCATCAAGGCCCTCCACTTCGCCCAGCAAGCTGTTAGCAAGCTGGTGGTCCTGCAGGAAGAACTCGTTCTCCTCGCCGGCAAAACCAAGCGTGAATTCGCCCCCATCCTCGCCAAGGAAAATCTGCTGGAGATTGCCTATGAAATCGCCGGTGACCGGATTGAAGCCGCCATCTATGCGCCGACCAAGACCGAGCGTGCCGGGAAAGTCGGGGCGTTGCGTGACGAAGTGGAAGCCGCCATCAAGGAGCGTGCTCCAGAAGCCACGGATTTCGATGTCGAGCAGGCGTTCGAATATCTTCAGAAGAAAGCCTTCCGCATTTCCATCATGGAAAAAGGCGTGCGCGCCGATGGCCGCAGCATCGGCGATCTGCGCTCGCTTTACGGCGAAGTTGGCACGTTGCCGCGCGTTCATGGCTCGGCCCTGTTTTCCCGCGGCGAAACCCAGGCGCTGGCCATCACCACCCTGGCCCCGGCCGATGAAAAACAACACTTCGACAACTACGCCGGCGGCGAGGACCACAAGCGCTTCATCCTCCACTATCACTTCCCTCCCTTCTCGGTCGGTGAAACCGGTCGCATGGGTGGCATCAACCGCCGCGAAATCGGCCACGGCTCGCTGGCCGAACGATCCATCGAACCGGTCCTGCCGGATGAGGCGGACTTCCCCTACGCCATCCGCGTGTCCTCGGAAGTCACCGAGTCTAACGGATCCACCTCGATGGCCTCGGTATGTGCCGGCACCATGGCGCTGCTCGATGCCGGCGTCCCGCTGGTTCGTCCGGTGAGTGGTATCTCGGTCGGTTTGGTCACCGAAACGAATGATGACGGTTCTCTCAAGCAGCACAAAATGCTGCTGGATATCATCGGTTCAGAAGATTTCTATGGTGACATGGACTTCAAGCTTTGTGGCACCAGCGAAGGGGTCACCGGCTATCAGTTGGACCTCAAGCTGGCAGGTCTGCCGATCGCCATGCTCGAGGAAGCAATCCACATCGCCAAGGCCGGCCGCGCGAAAGTGCTGGCGAAAATGAGAAGATGGCCGAGTCCATCTCCACGCCTAACGAACTGAGCCCGCATGCCCCGCGCATCGTCACGGTGAAGATCCCGCCCGACCGCATCGGCGAACTCATCGGGCCTGGCGGCAAGAACATCAAGGGCATCCAGGCCGAGTCCGGCGCCGAGATCAACATCGAGGACGACGGCACCGTGCACATCTACGCTTCCAAGGCGGAAGGTCTTGAGCGCGCGAAGTCGATGATCGAGCGCATGTTCCAGGAAATCGAAGTGGGCAAGACCTACACCGGCAAAGTCGTTTCCATCACCGCCTTTGGCGCGTTCATGGAAGTGCTGCCCGGCAAGGACGGCCTGATCCACGTCTCGGAATTGGCCGAAGGTCGCACCGAAAACGTCGAAGACGTCGTCAAAAAAGGCCAGATCATCACCGCCAAATGTCTCGGCGTGGATGAAAAAGGCCGCGTCAAAATGAGCCGCCGCGCGTGGCTGCGCGAGCAAAAGGCCGCCGAGGCCGAAGCCGCGGGCGTCACCGGCGACTGAACTTGAAACCATTTAACATATAATTCAAGTCGGCGTGCCCTTGCGTGGACGCCGGCTTTTTTTGTTACTTCAACAGCGCGAGGATCGGCTGCGGCCAGATGCCGAGCACCAAGGTGGCGACGCTGAGGACGGCGACACAGGCCTTGCTGATGATCGGCAGTGTGACCGGCGGGAGATCACCCGGTGCGGCCCACCACATGGCGCGCACCACATTCAAGTAGTAGTAGAAACCTGCGGCAGCAGCGATGAAGGCGATGCCCACGCCCATCCACAGATGGGCATCCACGGCCAGCGCGAAGACGAAGAACTTGCCGAGAAAGCCGGCGGTTAGAGGAACACCGGCCAGCGCGGCTAACAGAACCGTGAGGGCCAGCGCGAGCAGCGGGTTGGTTTTACCCAGACCGTTGAAATCTGTGATCGCCTCGCCATCGCGCTGGATACGCACCTGGGCGAGCACGAAAAACACGCCGAGCGTCATGATCAGATAGGTCGCCAGATAGAACGACACCACTTGCGCGGATCCGAGCGAATCCGCGGATTCGTTCTTCCCGCAGGCCAGCGCCAGTAACAGAAACCCGGCGTGGGCGATCGACGAGTAGGCGAGCAGGCGCTTGAAGTTGGTCTGCGGGATTGCTGCCAGATTTCCGAACAGCAGGGTGGCGACGCTGAGGATGAGCAGCAGGTTGAGCACCGGGCTGCGGGTGATCTCGTTGAAAATGAAGGGCTCCAGGAAACGAATCATCAAGATGAATCCTGCGGCCTTTGATCCGACGGAAAGGAATGCGGTGGTGGGGGTGGGTGCGCCCTGATAGACGTCAGGAATCCAAATCTGCATCGGGACCGCGCCGATCTTGAAACCCAGACCCACCATCACCAGCGCGACGCCGAAGAGCAGGGGAGTGGGATTGGTTGTTTGTAATTTGAGATTTGATATTTCAGGGAGGCTCATGGTTCCGGTGGTGCCATAAACCCAGGCGATGCCATAAACCAGGAAGCCGGTGCTGAGCGCGCCGAGGATCAGGTATTTCACTCCGGCTTCGAGCGAGCCGACGTTGCGGCGCATGTAGGCGACGAGGATATAGAATGTGATGGTGACGAGCTCGAGCGCGACAAAGGCGCCCGCGAGGTCTTTGGCGGATGCTAAAAACATCATGCCGGCACACGCAAATACCGGCAGCGCATAATATTCGCCAGTGCCATCTTCCGATTCCGTATGATCAGTGAAACGTGCGAGGATTTTTCGGTAATCCACGGACATCAGCACCACCAACAGCGTGCAAACCAGCGCGAAGATCTTGTAGAACCGCGCGAGCGCGTCGAATTGATAGAAATTCCACAACGGCCACTGTGCCCACGCGGCAGCGGGCTTGGCCGCCGGCCCGATGGCGATGCCGGTGAGCCCGAGGATGACGGCCAGCCCGAGTGCCGCCGCGACTCCGACCCATGCCTTGCTCTTGGCGGGAACAAAGGCCTCGGCCAGCAACAGGATGAGTCCGAGGGTGATGGTGAGGGCTTCGAGGTAATAAGCAGGCATGGGAGAGAGTGGAAAGTGATCAGTGGAAGTAATGGGTCCTATAAGTCATATAAGTCCCAGAGGTCCTATTTCAGCAAATTGAGTAGCAAGTTCGGATAGAGCCCCACCGCCACCAGTGCCAGCACCAGCAGCAGTGCGGGAATCTGCTCGGCGAGGGTGAGATCCGCCGCGGATTCGGTGGTTTTCACGGACGGCCCCTGGGGAATCTGCTCGGAGAGGGTGAGATCCGCTGCGGATTCGGTGGTTTTCACGGACCGCCCCTGGAAGATGTTCCGATAGGCGCGGAGCATATACACTGCCGAGATTACCACTCCCCACAGCGAAAATATGCAGGCGATCTGCACCGGACCGAGGCCGGCCTGGCCGTTGTAACTCCAGAAGGCGGCGAGGAAGACGAGGATCTCGCCCGCGAAATTGGCCAGTCCCGGCAGGCCGATGGCGGCCATGGCGGCGATGCCGAAGAGGAACGCCAGCTTCGGCGCGGATTTGGCGAGGCCCCCCATATCGGATAGATCGAGCGTGCCGGTGGAACGCTCGATGCGGTCGGCCAAACCGAAGAGCAGGGCGATGGACACGCCGTGAGCAAACATCAGGACGATCGCAGCGGGTTGCGCCAGCGGGTTTGCCGGGAAGGCGATCAACGCGGCAATGGCGAGAAAGATATAACCCATGTGCATCACCGACGAATTGCCGAGCATGCCGTCGAGACGCTTCTGCGAGATCGTGACAAAACCCACCCACAGGACGTTGCCTAACAGCAGGATCAGCAACGGTGTGAGCCACGCTTGAAGGCCGTGCGGGACTAACGGAATGGCCAGGCGCAACAACCCGTAAAGCCCGAATTTTTTCAGCACGCCGGCATGCAGCATGGCGACGGGCGCCGGGGCGCTGGCATAGGCCGGGGCGGCCCACGAGTGGAAGGGGAAGAGCGAAACCAGCGTACCGAAGCCGACCAACAGCAGCGCCGCGATGCCTTTTTGCGCGGCGGGATCGATGGTGTGGGTGCGGACCAGAACCATTTTGCCCATGTCATAGGTGCCGGTTAGGTTGGCGAGCCAGACCAGTCCGGCTAACAGAACAATCGATCCGAGTCCCAGATAGATGGTGATTTTCCATGCGGCCGCCCGACGGTCGCCGCGGCCGAGCATGCCAATCATGAGAAACGTCGGGATGAGTGCGAGTTCGTGGAAGGCATAGAAGAAAAACAGATCGGTGGCGGCAAACGCCCCGAGCGCCCCACCCGAGATGAGCAACGACGAACCAAAGTAGAGTTTTTCCCGGCCTGCGGGGGCGGTGCCGGAAAGCACGGCGGCCAGCGTGACGATCACGGTGAGCAGCACCATGATGACACTCATGCCATCGGGGAAACCAAAGGCCAGATGCAGCGCGGGCTTTTCCAGAACCGGCAGCGAGAAACTCCAACAGGAACAATGCCACGTGCCCGCGGCAGAAACGCCGAGCACAAGGTTGAACGCGGAAACCCCGACGGCGGTCAAGCGCGCGGGCACACCTAGCAGAATTGCTAGAAACGCGGCGAGCGGGAGGAAAACGAGGAGAGCGAGCATGGGAGGAATAGGTTACAGAAACACGGTGAAGTAAATGACGAGGATGACGCCGAAGCCAAAGGCGAAGGCGTAAGCCTGGAGGCTGCCGGATTGGAGCTTGCGCAACAGGTTGCCGGAACTCGCGGCGGTGCGGCTGAGTCCGCCAACGAGCAGGCCGTTGATGAGCAACTCGTCAAAGAAGTGGACGATCGCGGCGCTGGCGTCCTGGCAATAGCGGACGAGGCGTTGGTCGTAGAAGGCGTCGATATAGAAGCGGTTTCTGAGCAGCGGGATGCAGACAGGATCCTTGTCCTTGCCGGTGTAGAGGAGCCAGCCTGCCAGAACGCCAAGGCCCAGCGCGCCTAACGAAACAGCAGCCACCATGTTGAAGTGGAACTCGCCCGCATGTTCCGGCAGGGCAGGGGAGGCGTGGCTGATGAATGCATAGCCGGAGAATATTGAGAGGATGGCGAGCAGTGCGAGCGGCAGCCACATCAGCGGTCCGACTTCACGGGCATGACCCGCACTAACAGACCGGTGCTTGCCAAGGAACGCGACGACAAACAGCCGGGTCATGTAAAACGGCGTGAGCACCGCGACAAACGCAGCGACCCAGAACAATGGCGAACCGGCTGCGTGCGCCGCATCGAGTATCAGTTCCTTCGAGAAAAACCCCGAGGTGCCGGGGAAGGCGACGAGCGCGAGGCAACCAGCCGCGAAGGTGGTGGTGGTGAGCGGCATTTTTTTCAGCAAGCCGCCCATGTTCCAGATATCCTGTTCGTGGTGGCAGGCATGAATCACCGCGCCGGCACCGAGAAATAACAAGGCCTTGAACCAGGCATGGGTGAATAAGTGGAACATCCCAGCCTCACCCGCGACGAGACCCACAGCCATGATCATATAACCTAACTGCGAGAGTGTGGAATAGGCCAGCACCCGCTTGATATCGTCCTGCTGGGTGGCCATCAACGCAGCGACGAGTGCCGTGATCCCACCCGTCCATGCGATTACGCTGCTGGCCTGGAGATCATGGAAATGATGGAAACCTAACGACATCTGCACGCGGAACAACATATACACCCCGGCGGCGACCATCGTCGCGGCATGGATCAACGCGGAGACCGGTGTCGGGCCTTCCATGGCGTCGGGCAGCCAGACGTGCAGCGGCACCTGGGCGGACTTGCCGACCGCCCCGCAGAAGATGCACAGCACGGCGGCGGAGAGCGTGCCGATAGACACCTCGGTCGGCACTTCCATATCCGAGAATGTCAGGGTGCCGGTGATGCCCCACAGCATGAGGATGCCGATCATGAACCCGAAGTCGCCGACACGGTTGCACAGGAACGCCTTCTTGGCGGCGTCGGCGGCGCTTTCCTTCTGATACCAGTGGCCGATGAGCAGATAGGAACTGAAGCCCACCAACTCCCAGAAGATGAACGTCATGATGAAATCCGATGCCAGCACAATGCCGGTCATCGAAAACATGAAAAACGCCAAACCGGTGAAGTAGCGGGCCTTCGCGTCATCGTCTTGCATATACGCCAGAGAGAACACATGCACCAGCGCGCCAACGCCGGTGACAACCACCATCATCCCGGTGGATAACCGGTCAAGCTGGATGCCGATCCGCAGATGGAAATCACCGAGGGTTGCCCAATCAAACGCGGCGCTGCCAGTCCTCCCTAACAGCATGCAGGAAATCACCAGCGTGGTCAGCGCGGAGGCGGTGGATACCCACGGCACGAGTGCGCTCTTGCGCAACACGAGTTGGCACACCGCCGCCACAACGAGCGGGAGAAAAAGCAGGATCCAGGGGAGGTTCATTGGTGATACGGAGTCATTTGTGAGTGAGTTTGTAATCAGTGGTTCCTGTCGGCATTCAAGATAACGGCGGATTCACCCCTTCAGGCTTGTCAGATCATCGGTGTGGATGGTTTGGCGGGCACGGTAGAGGGCGACGATGATGGCGAGGCCGACGGCGACTTCGGCGGCGGCCACGGTGATGACGAAGAAGACGAGCATCTGGCCGTGGTAATCCGGCAGGCCGTTGACGGTGTTGAAGCGGGAGAATGCCACCAGGCTGAGATTCGCCGCGCTGAGCATGAGCTCCAGGCACAT
>JAPLUJ010000710.1 GCA_026397695.1 Verrucomicrobiota bacterium
CGATGACCGGTCCGCCTGCTGTTAGAACGAATTGTCCGGCGTTGGTTTTGCCGGTGTGCTTGGGTGCTTCGAACGGCAGGTCGAGCACGGCGAGCGCGAGCATCATTTCGGCGAAGTTATGGCTGGTTTCGGCGACGTTGGGCGAAACGAACGCGCCCTGCGCGCCGTCGGCAACCCATTTCGCATAGTCGCGCCAGAAGCCGCTCACCGGGATGAGCGCGCCGTTCTGCTGGGTGATACGAAGGTGATAGTAATTGTTTTCGGCCCACTCCTTGGTGGCGCCGAGTTGGCGGTAGTAGGCGCGGTTTTGGGCGCGGCTCGCGGCGGCGGTGTCGTAGCCGAAATATCCATCTGCTCCGACGATCCTCTTGTCGCCATCGGCTTTCTTGAGTTGATCCATGCGCTCGCGTGCGTTTTGTGCTTCCTCTCTGAGTGCCGGTTCGGCTGTGGGCTCGGCGGCGGCGAGTGTTTCCACGGGCGTTTCCGCGAGCAATTCCGACTCGGCCGCATCCCTCGCCAAGCCGTTTTTCATTTTCCCCGCGACGGCCCCGAGTGCCCGGCGTGCGGCGGGTGCCTTGTCCATGGCTTCTGCGGTGGGTTTGGTTGGCACCGCCGCTGTCATTGGCTGTGGCGGCGCGCCCGGGGCGGGGGTACGCTTGGATAAATCCCGCAATTCGTCGCTGGCATCAGCGGTTTTGCGGTCTTTTTCCGCTTTCAAGTCCCCCGACCATCCTTGTTGGCCGGCGGCGGTTTCGAGGGCGCGCCCGCGCAGGGCGGTTTCGAACAGGCGGTCCTGCAGATCGGGATTGGGTGGCACCAACTCCCACATCTCGCGCAGACCGCGCGCGATGTTAGACGCTCCGTCCTTTACCCGTTGCGCCAGCAGCGCGCGTTCGACAACATTCAGCCTGGCGTAGGCCGTCGGTTGCAGGTAGTTGGCGAGGTCGTTTTCCAACAGGAAATCATCCATGAACGTCTTGTCCTTTTTGTTAGCCAGCGCCGGTTTGACGACCTTGGCGAAAAACGTCGCGTCCTTGCGGGCGAGGAAGAAGTGCAACTCGTGGCAGGCGAACTCCGAGTATTTGGCGAGTTTCTCGTCGGCCTTGAGTTGCGGCCATTGCAGGATCCAGGCGAACTTCGCGAGGGTGGCGTCGCCGCTGAGCGTGGTGAACAACGCGTGGACGCTGCCGAGCGTGTCGTAGGTCTCGATCTCGCTTGTTAGAATGTCGGCCAGCGTGAGGGTTTTGCCTTTTTCGAGCACGGTGATTTCCTTGCGCTGGGTGAACGGTTTCGCCGGGTCGAGGTTGCGGGCGAGCCGCTGGTCGGCGAATTTTGTCGGCACCTCGGCCAGCGCGAACGACTGCCACGCCGCGTTCGTTAGATCCTCGGCATACACCTGCACGTGCTGGCGGTCGCCGAGCGCCTTGCGGTCGATGCGCACCGCGCCGTCCTTGTCGGGAAGCAAGTTATAGATGGCGGGTTCGCTGGATGCGAGGAAGTCGAGGTTGGTTTCGGCGGCCGCGCCGCCGGGGCCGCCCAGGGCTGGGTCGGGCACCGCTTCACCCTTGGCGCCGGTTTTGCCTTCGCCTCTGCCGCCAGCAGTGGCGGCGGCATGCTGCATGCCGCGTTGTGAGAGTTGATCGAGGCCGGTATCGCGGACTTCCCACGGATGGAGCAGCAGTCCCGGGCGGGTGAGCATGTTGCCCGGATAGAGTTTGCCGTAGCGGCGTTCGAGGATGTAGCGGTATTCGTCGCCGATCTGGCGGCCAGCCGAGAACAGATTGGGATTTTTGGCGGGCGAGCCGGAGGCCACGCCGAAGCGGGCGAAGCCGCCGAGCCCGGCGAAGATCCCCTTGCCCGGTTCGAAGCGCGAAGCGGCGATGTGGACGCGGGTGAATAAAGTGGCGTTGGCCAGTTTGATTGTTAGAAAATCCTTGTCGGTGGTGATGCCGGTGATTTGCAGTGGCGCGGTGTTCTTGAGTTGCAGGTTGCGGTGTTTTCCTAACAACCAACCGGCGGTTTGTTTGCCCGCGCTCACCCGGATGGTGAAATCCCGTTCTTCGCCGCGCAGCCGCAGCGAGTAGTCGCCGGGTGTCAGGCCGGTGATGTCGATGAACCCGTCCTTGAACGCGAGTTTTGCGGCGTGATCGGCGGTGAAGGTGCCGGCCTTGACTTCTAACAGAGATATATCTATCAGCCTTATCTCCTTAGCGGTCTGTACGCCGGGGGAGTTATGGTTTTGCCACGGCACGCGCACCACGTCACCGGCCGCCGCGTGCAACTCGGACGCCCAGGTGCGTTCGGACTCATCGAGTTCCCAGCTTGACGCGCGGCCGTTGGGGACGGTCGCCTGGACGTTGGCGATGCCGGGCAGCGCGCCGAGTGCGATGCGGCCCTGCTCGTCGGATTTGAGCGGGATGTTTTGCGGGTTGGAGAACCCGCAGTGGCGGAAATTGAAGACGACCTGCTGGTCGGCGAGCGCCTCGCCGTTTTTTCCTAACAACTCGAACACATAATTGCCGGCGAATTTCGCCAGGTGGCCGTCATGGGTGGCGTCGGTCTTGTCCATGCCGTTGAGTTTCCAGGTGTGCGACGCGCTGACATCGCGTTTTTCGCCGCCGGCGCTGAGCACCTCGACCTTGCCGGTTAGAGTGACGGTGAGTTGGGCGAGGCGTTCGGGCACGTTGAGCGTGTGGGTGAGCACGCTGCCGGCGCTGAGTTTGAGGTCCTTTACCTCGCGGGTGGTGGCGATGCCGTCGAGGGTGGTCGAGGTGATGGTGAGTTTGGGTTCGGTGACGAGCGCCGGGTCGAGTTGTGAATCACCGAGCATCAGCACGGTGCGCACGGCCAGGGTGGCGTCGCGGCGGGCTAACAATTGTTCGCGCTCGATGTGGAATTGGGCGTCGAGCTGATAGTTTTCCGCGTGATGTTCGAATTGGGTGAGGGTGGCGAAGGTGCCGGTCGGGTCACCGACCACGACCTGCCGCATGCCCGGTTGCTGGGTGAAAGGCACCACGATGCGCCCGAGCTTTTTGTCCGGGGTGAGCTTGCGCCCGTCGAGCCAGGCCACCGCGTCCTTGACCGGTTCGCATTTTTCATCGAGCACTAACAACAGGTCGCCGGCCGGGCCGGTCTGTTGGATGACCTGCCACTGGCCGATGCGCAGCAGGGCGCGGCTGCTGCGACCGGTGCCGATGAACTCGATGATCCAGGCACCGCGTTTGCCCTTGAGTTCGGGAAACTTGAACGTCTGGCGGGTGCGTTTGAACGTGCCGGTGTCGAAGGCGTGGGTCTGTTCGCTGTTAGAGACGAGCCCGTCGAGGTTGAGGTCGGTGTTGAGCTGGCGTTTTTGTGTCAGGAAGAAGTTGAGCGCGTTGAGTTCATAGATTTTGACGATGAGTTTGGGGGTGTTTTTGACGACCACGTCGAACTGCGCGGGCTCGTCGGGGGCGAAGAACGGCGGGTTGGTGGCGGGAAACTCGATGTCCACGCGCTCCTTGAGTTGTTGGAAAGCGGTGGGATTGAGCAGCGACGCCCAGCGCTCGGCATTGCCGTGGCCGCCGACGATGAGGGCTTCCGCGAGCACCGGCTTGAGCCACGACTCTAACACATAATCGGTGTAAGGGTCCAGCATCTTTTCCCCGAGGTCCGAGGGATTGGCCTTGGCGGCCTGGTCGAACAAAGCGAGGAAGTATTCGCGGACCAGCGGTTCGTCGTTAGGGACCGGGCGGTGGACGATCAGCGCGGCGCTGAGGTCGGCATTCAGGTCGCACGGTTGTTCGTTGGCCTGGGCGCGTTTTTCCAACCATTTCGGGTTCACATAACCGAAGCCGCGTGGCAGCTTGAGGTATTCGAGGAAGCGGGCTTGGTCATAGACGCCCTGCATGCGGTCGTGGTCTAACCTTTGATAGAGTATCTGTGCCTTGAGCGTGTTGAAGGCCGGCGGCAGGGTTTTGGCGTAGGCCCACAGCCGCTCCAACCACGCCTCGCGTTCGGCCGGGTTGAACGCGACATCGACATCGGGGGACGGGGCGAGTTTGCGCAAGCGGGTGTGGACGAAGGCATCGTTTTTGGCGAGGGTTGGGATCGCCTCGACAAGGGTGTCGAGTTGCGCGGGCAGCAGCGCGCGATGGATGCCGAATGCACCGAAGCCTTGGGATTCCGGCGTTTGGAGGTCGGCGATGATCATTTCCGGCAGGCCCGGTACATCCGGTCGTTGGAGTTTTGAAAGCACGGCCCGGCGTTGTTGCGGGCTGAGCGCGACCTGGTTGCGGACCAATGATTCCAAGACATTTTGCGACAAGCCGCTGAGCGCTTGGTCGTGAGCGATCGCGACGCGCTCAAACACGTCGCGGCTCACCCGCTGCGGGTCGAGCGTGCTTGGCAGGTTTGGCTTTTGATCGCGGACCTCCTGCTGATGGTGGTGGGTCACGCCGAGTTGCCGTTTCAGATAGTCCAGCGTTTGTTGGGGTGATGCATCGTAGTCAAGCAGCGCCTGGCGGTTCTCGATGACCCGGCGCCGGGCGATTTCATCGGGGAAGCGTTTCCGCCATTGCCCCATGAATTCCTTGAATTTCGCGTCGTTGCGGGCGCTCTGGTAATGGAGACAGTGGAAAAAGTAATAATCCTCGCTGCCGGGAACGAGTTCGCCGAGTGCCTTCTCCCGATCGGGAGCGAGGGCAAACCTCTCGATGAAACCGATCTCGTTTTCCGCGCGCAAGACGGGCGGAAGGACCAAACAAGCAGCCATGGCGGCCGCAGCTAACAGGGTGGGAATCGACGGGCGAATTTTCATGACATGGGTGGATTGGTTTGGGGATAACGGAACGGACTGCCTCCGGGCAGAGCCTACGTACGACCAGCGGCAGGCAAACATGCCTCCAGACATACAGACACGCGAGGTGTGGGATTCTTAGATGGGAGTGCAAGAATGAGCAGGGAAAGGAAATTGGGGAAGCGGATATTTTTACCACGCATCCAACCAGGGTCTTTCTGCGATCAGCGAAATTTCCGGTTTCCAATCGGGTTTCCCGGGGTTTCAATCGCCTTGCACCCATGAGCCATCCCACCCTCCGCATTGCCCTTGGCGCTGATCACGGCGCCTTCAATCTCAAGAACGCCGTCGCCACGCACCTCAAGTCTAGCGGTCATGAAATCCATGATTTCGGAACGCACACCAACGAGGCGGTGGATTATGCCGACTATGCGAATCTCGTCGCCCGCAATGTGGCGGACGGCACCTATGATTTCGGCATTCTGGCATGCACGTCGGGCGTCGGCATGAGCATCGCCGCGAACCGCCACCGCCATGTCCGCGCGGCCAATGTCCGCGCGGTGGAGGAAGCCGTCATCACCCGCCGACACAACGACGCGAACGTGCTTTGCCTGAGCGGCAAATACACCCCGACCGCCACCGCCCTCGCCATGGTGGACGCGTTTCTGACCACCGCCTACGAGGGCGGGCGGCACGATGTCCGCGTTTGCAAATCCTCGGGCAGCCGCCTTGCCGAGGTGGACCCGGAGGTTTTCGCGGTCATCAGCGCCGAGGAAAAACGCCAGCGCAACCACATCGAGTTGATTGCTTCGGAAAATTTCGCGTCGCCCGCCGTGATGGAGGCGCAGGGGTCGTTGCTGACTAACAAATATGCCGAAGGTTACCCCGGCAAACGCTGGTATGGCGGCTGCGAAAACGTCGATGTCGTCGAACAACTCGCCATCGACCGCGCGAAGGAGATATTCGGAGCCGAGCACGCCAACGTCCAGCCGCACTCCGGTTCACAGGCGAACATGGCCGTTTACTTCTCGGTGCTCAAGCCCGGCGACCGGATCTTCACCATGGATCTGGCCCACGGCGGTCACCTGACGCATGGTCATCCGGCGAATTTTTCCGGCCGGTTTTTCGAGGTCACCCACTACGGTGTGAGTTCTAACGACGAGCGCCTCGACTACGCAGAACTCGAAAAAACCGCCCGTGAGCTCAAGCCGGCGCTCATCGTGATCGGGGCGTCCGCCTATCCACGGGTCTTCGATTTTGAACGCATGGGCAGGCTCGCCCGCGAGATTGGCGCCTATCTGTTTGTGGACATGGCGCACATCGCCGGTCTGGTCGCGGCGGGGGTCCACCCGAGCCCGGTGCCGCACGCGGATTTTGTCACCACCACCACTCACAAGTCGCTGCGCGGCCCGCGCGGCGGCATCATCCTGTGCAAGGCGGAACTGGCGAAAAAAGTCGATGCGCACGTTTTTCCGGGCATTCAGGGCGGGCCGCTGATGCACGTGATCGCGGCGAAGGCCGTGTGTTTCGGCGAGGTGCTCAAGCCCGGCTTCAAGGCATACCAACAGCAAATCGTCAAGAATGCCCAAGCCATCGCCGCCCGTCTCGCCCGGCACGGCTACCGCATCGTTTCGGGCGGCACCGACAACCACCTCATGCTCGTCGATCTCCGGCCGCAAGGCCTCAACGGTGCCGACGCCTCGCGCGCCCTCGACCACGCCGGCATCACGGTCAACAAAAACGCCATCCCCTTTGATACCGGCAGCCCGATGAAACCCAGCGGCATCCGCATCGGCACCCCGGCGGTCACCACCCGCGGCATGCGGGAAGCCGATGTAGAACAGGTCGCCGATTTCATCCATGAGGCATTGTTAGATACTGCGGATCTAGCAAAACTGCACGCGCTGCGCGAGCGGGTCTTCGCCTTCAACCGGGATTTCCCGCTGCCGTGGTGAGAGAGGCCAGAGGTCAGATGTGTTTGAACTGAAGGAGTCGATGTTGTTAAGGTGGCTCCAGCCATGACCGAAGAACTGCAACTCCTGCGCGACATTGTGACCCGTCTGGATGCGGCGGGGATCGACTACATGCTCACCGGTTCGGTAGCGCTGAACTGTTATGCCCAGCCGCGCATGACCCGCGACATTGATCTGGTGGTGGTCTTTTATTTGAAGGATGTGACGCGGA
>JAPLUJ010000208.1:0-2249 GCA_026397695.1 Verrucomicrobiota bacterium
TTCGGTCTGCCGGTGCGCGAGTATGTGATGTTTCTCGGAACGCTACCGTTCACGGCATGGGCGTTGTGGCGCGGACAGGTGGCGTGGAGCGTGTGGGCTCCGCTCTATCTGATAGTCATGACTTCGGCTGCGCTCTATCATTTCACCGGGCTGCTGACCGGCACGGTGGCACGCAACCGCCGCTGGGCGTTCCTGGCGTCCATCGGGCTGGTGTTCTGCCTGTACACGATCATTCCCCAGATGGCGAAGTTCGGGCTGGTGTTTTTCAAGTATCTGACGATCACGCCGGTCTTAGAGGAAAGCCTGCCCGGCATCCTGCCGGTGTCCGCGGGGGCGGTTGTCCGGGCGGGCCAGCGGCTGGCGCCCACCGTGAAGTTCTTCAACCTCGATTTTTCCGAGGCGGTTTTCACCTTGTTCTCCCAGGGCGGCCTGATCCTGACATTTATCATCATGTTGTGCCGGAAATGGCGGCGGGCCGAGGCGCATTTGTTAGGTAAAGTATGGGCCGCCGGATTCTTCGTCTGGATCCAGACGTTGCTGTTAGGAAACGCGCTGCCGCTGATCGAGCCGGGGAATCTTTTCCCGTCGCGCGGATTCTATCGGATGGTGAGAGTGCTGCCGGATTGGGCGCCCAAGCCCGGGGAGGCGGTGTTGTTGTCAGGAATTTACGGCCTCGTCACGTTGTTGCTGATCTTTGTTCTGGCAGGGATCATCACGCCCTCGGCTGACCATCAACTCCGCGGTTGGCGGCGCGCCCGCAAGCAGGGTGCGTCGTCGTTGCCGCATCTGGCGGACGCGTCCACCGGGTTTTGGTTCGTCGGGGTCATGGCGCTCGCGGGCGCGGCGGGGTGGTTTTTGTTCACCCGCGCGCTGGTGGAGTCGCGCTGGTTTCCGGGTCACCAGGTACCGCTGCATGTGTTAGGGTATTTCACGTTGGTCATGGTTACGGGCGGGATCGGGTTCCAAGCATTGTTAGAAGCGAAAGGGGGCCGCGTGGTCGGTCTAACGGCGATTTTCGTCGGGGTGGTTCCGATCATGGCGGGTGCGGTGTTCAGCCCAAGCGACCGTTTGATACCGGCCGCCGCGTGGTTGATCGGGATCTCGCCGATGAGCATGCCGTTTTATGCCCCGGGGACCTTGCTCTCTCTATCGGAACTGCCGGCTGCGGCCGCGCGTGCAGTGCCGCGCGCGTTTCATTTCTGGTTGTTCGTTTCCGTGCTGGTGAGCGTGTGGCTCAGCGTCCGCTTATGGGTGTCCCGCAAACGGATGGCCGAGCGCGTGCTGGCCACTCCGCCGCCGGTGCCGGTGTCAGTCGATCCGTGAAAGGAATGGGTTTACATGCCGGATCCATGAGCTAGTCTCGCTCGGCTGTCTCATGTGGGGACGCCTATCATCATTCCCTAATTCTCAAGCGTCATGAAATACCGTGTTTCGAGTTTTGCCTTGGCTGCTGTCGTGCTGCACCTGCCCTTGACCCTACTTGCCGCCGCGGACGCCAACCCGACATGGCAGCGCAATGCCGATTCGGTGGCGTTGCTCCACAACGGCATGCCAGTCTGGCAGTTCAATTACGGTTCTAACGGAGTCACCAAGCCGTACTTCCACCCGCTGGCCTTGCCCGGCGGTTCGCCCCTCACGTGTGCGAAGCCGCCCGACCATCGATGGCACTACGGCCTCTGGTTCTCATGGCAATCCATCAACGGCGTGAACTACTGGGAAGAGAACAAACAAAATCAGTCCGCTGGCCTCACCTCCTGGCGCGTCGAGAATCTCGAGACGCGACCGGATTTCTCCGCATCGATCATGCTGGCGCTGGATTACCGCAAGCCCGGTGCCGCCCAACCGGTTCTAACCGAGCGGCGTGTCATCGCCATCACGCCACCGGCCGCGGACGGCAGCTATGCCATGGATTGGAAGCTGGAGTTTCAGGCCGGCGCGGAGCCGGTGAAGTTCGATCGCACGCCAGTGCCGCCGGAACCTAACGGAAAACCCTGGGGCGGCTATGCGGGACTGTCCGTGCGGCTGGCCAAGGAATTGTCCGATGCCCAAGTGAGTGCGACGGCGGCACCGGGCACGGCGGTGGGGAATTTCTGGCGGTTCCATGCCACGGGAGCGGATTTCAACGGTCGCCTGGACAACACGGAGGTAGGCATTGCTATGTTGGATCACCCGACCAATCCGCGCTTTCCCACGCCGTGGTATGCCATCACCGACCCCAAGCAACCGTTCTGGTTCCTGAATGCCGCCTG
>JAPLUJ010000208.1:2311-5182 GCA_026397695.1 Verrucomicrobiota bacterium
GAGAACCTCTAACACTAGAGCGCACCGCCGCGCGTCGCATCCTCGTATATACCAAAAACGGCAAGGGCTATGTGCATGACAACATTAATGCCAGCATCACCGCCCTGCGGAAGTTGGGTGAGGAAAACCAATTCGGCGTGGATGTGACCGAAGATCCAGCGGTATTCACCGGTGCCAACTTGCAACGCTATCAGGCGTTGGTGTTCGATAACACTAACAACGGCATCTTCGACACCGAGGCGCAGCGGACCGCGTTGCAGGACTATCTCCTCGCGGGCGGCGGCTTCGTGGGAATTCACTCGGTGTGCGGATCGGAGCGGGAATGGCCGTGGTTCTGGTCCATGCTCGGTGGAAAATTCCTCCGTCATTCCAAGATTCAACCCATCACCATCAAGGTGCGCGACCCGGCGCATCCCTCCACCGCCCATCTCGGCAACACCTGGCAGTGGAACGACGAGTTCTACTTTCTCGATCACCTCAATCCCGCCGTGCACGTCCTGCTCGCGGGCGATCTGACCACGCTGATAGATCCGGAAAAGGACACATATCCCGGAACCATGCCCGACAACGCATTCCCACTGGCCTGGTGTCACGAGTTCGAGGGCGGACGCGTTTGGTACACCGGGCTCGGCCACAATCCGGATCATTATGCGGATCCAAAGTACACCAAGCATCTGCTAGGCGGAATTCTCTGGGCCATGAAAGCACCCCCTGCCAACCCTCCTGACAAATGAACCCGCGCACGCGATTATCCCGCCGCCAGTTCCTGAAAACCACCACCGCCGGAGCCACCGGTGCCATTTTCCTGCCCACCATCGTGCCGTCCTCGGTGCTGGGGCAGAACGCCCCTAACAAAATCATCCAGATCGCGCAGATCGGTTGCGGCCGCATCGGTTTTGAAATGGACATGCCGGGGGTGCTCAACCATCCGAATCTGGCGCGCATCGTGGCCGTCGCCGATTATGACATGAAGCGCGCGGACAAGGCGAAGGCCCGCGTGGAACAACATTATGCCCGGTCAATCCAGCAAACCGTCAACGTCAAGGCGCACCAGGACTATCGGGAAATCATTTCCAACAAGGAAGTGGATGCGGTGATGATCAGCACCCCGGATCACTGGCACGCGCAGTTGATACTGGAGGCGGCGCTTGCGGGCAAGGATGTCTATGTGCAAAAACCCTTGAGTCTGACAATCAGCGAAGGGCGCTTGGTCAGCGATGTGTTGAAAGCGAAAAAAACCGTGTTTCAAATCGGTTCGCAGCAACGATCCACCGCGCAGTTCGTCCGCGCCTGCCAACTCGTCCGCAACGGCACCATCGGCAAAATCCGCTCTATCAAAATCGGCCTGCCCATCGATCCGGCAGGCGGCAATCCCAAGGAGATGCCGGTGCCCGCGTCCTTTGATTACAACTCGTGGCTCGGTCCCACCCCACAGGTGTATTACACGCAGGACCGCTGCCATCCCCAACAGGACTTCAGCCGTCCCGGGTGGCTGCGCCTCGAACAGTTCGGCGCCGGCATGATCACCGGTTGGGGTTCGCATCACATCGATATCGCCCATTGGGCCATGGACACCGAACATTCCGGCCCCGTCAGCGTGGAGGCCAAGGCAACCTTCCCGGACAAATCCAGCTTTTGGGACGTGCATGGGAAATATCAGGTTGTGCTCCATTATGCCAATGGCGCGGTCATGACCATCTCGGATGAACTCCCTAACGGCGTCCTTTTCGAAGGCGAAAACGGCTGGATTTGGGTCAGCCGCGGCGGCGTGGCGGCCACCGCCAGCGATCCGCCGGCTAACCAAAAGGCCAGCAAGGCCTTCAATAGCAGCGATCCCAAACTCGCGGATGTCGATCTGGCGGAGCACCAGATCCAACTGCACAAGAGTCCCAAGTGGGACCATCATCTCGATTGGCTGGAGGCCATGCGCGAGCGCAAGCCGGCCGTCACTTCCGGTGAGGCCGCCCATCGCACGTGCAGTGTCTGTTTGATGTCATCCATCGGCATGCACCTGGACCGCCCATTGAAGTGGGATCCGGCAAGCGAATGCTTCGACGACGCCGCAGCTAACAATATGCTGACGCGTCCCGAACGCGCACCCTTCGGTGCCTTCAACGCCGCGAAAAATGCCGGCTTCACCCAGTCCAAGGCTATCTAACAAACAATCCGCCGACCCCCGTCCGCCATGCATCCGGCCCAGTGGCAACAATTCAAGGCAGCGGCCAAGCGCCAGCCCGGTGCCGGCGTTCCGCTGGCACTGATCGTGGACAGTCCGTGGCTGCCCGGCCATCTCGGCATCACGCATGCCGATTACTACTTTGATTCCGAGGTGTGGTTCAACGCCCACCGCAGGGTGATCGAGGAATTTCCGGAGGTGATCTTCTTCCCGTCGTGGTGGGCGGAAATCGGCATGGCGGCGGAGCCTTCCACGCTGGGCGTGCGCGTGCGCTTCTGGCCCCACCAGACACCCGGCGAGGAACGCGTGCCCTTCCATCTTGAAGACCTCGATCAACTCACGCCGCCCGACCCCACCCGCGACGGCTTCTGCCCGATGATCCTGCATCGTTACGCGACGATGAAGCAAAGCATCTTTGACGCCGGATATACGATGCCTGTAGTAGCCGCACGCGGACCGCTCTGCACCGCCGCGTTTTTCCGCTGGGTCACCCAGTTGATGATGGACTTGATCGATGAACCGGAACGCGCGCTCCAACTCATCGACCTGTGCACCACGCTCACCATCGACTGGCTCAAGGCACAGGCCGCCGCCATCGGCAGTTGTGTGGAGGGGATCCTGGTGCTCGACGATATCGTGGGCATGATAGGTCCCGATGACTACGAGCAATTCGCCCATCCCTTCCTCAAGCGCAT
>JAPLUJ010000208.1:5301-6293 GCA_026397695.1 Verrucomicrobiota bacterium
ACTGGGTGAAGGTCTATCACAATGATGCCGGCATCGAGGCGTGTCTCGAACGCCTGCCGGATACCGGCTTTGACGTGCTCAATTGGGGCAAACAGACCAACATCGCCAATGCCGCTGCGCGCCTCGGCGGACGCATGACGCTGATGGGCAATGTGTCACCGCTGGAAACGGGTGTGCGCGGCACCCCGGAGCATGTGGAACAAGCCACGCTGGACGTCCTGCGCAAGGCCGCCGGCCATCCGATGATCCTGTCCGTGGGCGGCGGTGTGAGCCCCGGTATGCCGACCGCCAATATCCACGCCATGGCCCGCGCCCTGGCGGCGTTCCGGGCATGTTAGATGTTCGCGATCAACAACGGGGAGATGTTGTCCATGGCGGACGTTACGACAAAGCCTTCATCTAATGCCGGCGACTCGTTGCATCGCACCGCGTAGTTTCTGACATGCGTACGGAGTGCGGCCGTCCCGGCGGCGTCGGAAGGCGCTCGTCCCGAGTGCCGGGCGGTGATGCGGGTCTCATCCCGGTGGTGGATTCCTAACCAAACAGGCGGGACGCCCGTTTTCCAGGACAGCCGGGACGGCTATCCTCCTTACTGCGACCCGCCTTCAGGCGGTGACGAGACGAACCCGTTATCGGCTCTTGCGCGGGCCCGGGGCTGGTTTCGGGGCTGCCTGCGGTTCATCGAGCAGCACGGCATTGGAAATCGTCCGCATCGCCTGATGGTCGGCGAAACTCCAGACCGCACGCTTGTCCGGCGTGATCTCGACCAAGTGCGGCGACTTGCCGAACTGGCCATGGCCGAGCCAGTTGCAGATCAAGGTGTTGCCATTGGGGAGTCGTTGGATGCCGGCCAGGAACTTGAAGCTGTGTCCTGACACTTCCTCGCCCTGCACTTGCCAGACCGTGCGGTCTTTTGGATCCACCTCGAAGACGCGGGAACCTCCAGAGCCGTCGCCACAGGAGATTACGGTGTTGCCGTTAGGCAGCCGGAT
>JAPLUJ010000535.1 GCA_026397695.1 Verrucomicrobiota bacterium
CATCCGCGGCCTCAAGGGAACCGCTAACAAGGACGCGGTCGAGCGTGCCATCGAAACCTGCGTCCTTACCAGCGTCACCCGCCAATCCATCGATACCCTTTCGAAAGGCTACCGCCACCCCACCTGCCTCGCCCAAGCCCTCCTCCACGATCCCGAAGTGCTCATCCTCGACGAACCCACCGACGGCCTCGATCCCAACCAGAAACACGAGGTCCGCCAACTCATCAAACGCCTCGGACAAAACAAGGCCATCCTCTTTTCCACCCACATCCTCGAAGAGGTCGAGGCCGCCTGCACCCGCGCCGTCATCGTGGACTGCGGGAAAATCGTCGCCGACGGCACGCCCGCCCAACTCCTCGAACAATCCGGCACCGGTTCCCTAACCGACCTGTTCCGCCGCGTCACCACCCGCGACACCGAAGCTGCCGCGTAAGACTCCAGAAACCAGACACCAGAATCCAGAGAATAGGCGTTGCTCCGGTTCTGCTCTTTCTGGTCTCTGGCATCTGGTCTCTGGTCTCTCACCTCATCCACGATCTTCAATCCACTATCCACTATCTCCACATGACCTCCTGCACCATCTACAAACGCGAACTCACCAGCTACTTCGCCCAGCCCACGGCTTACGCGATCATCGTCATCTTCCTCGCCCTCTCGATGGGCCTCACCTTCAGCTTCGGCAATTTCATGCGCGTCGGCGATGCCTCGCTGGAATGGACGTTCTTCTTCTGGCATCCGTGGATCTTCATGCTGCTCGCCCCAGCCGTGGGCATGAAACTCTGGGCCGACGAACAACGCACCGGCACCATCGAACTGTTAGGCACCTTCCCGCTCTCCACCTGGAGCGCCATCATCGGCAAATTCCTCGCCGCCGCCAGCGTCTGGCTCGTCGCCCTCCTGCTCACGTTCCGGATCGTGCTCACCGTCAACTATCTCGGCAATCCGGACAACGGTGCCATCCTCGCGGGTTACCTCGGCAGCTTCCTCGTCTGCTGCACCTTCCTCGCCATCACCATGCTCGTCTCCGCCTGCACCCGCGACCAGGTCGTCTGCCTGATTGTCTCGGTCGCCATCTGCGTGACCATGGTTCTCTGCGGCTACGATGACTTCACCCGCGAACTCGGCAAAGCCGTATCTCCCGCAGTGGTGGAAGCCGTGGTTTCCTTCGGTGTCTGGGACCATTTCCGCTCGCTCAACCGCGGCCTGTTCCGCCTGCAGGATCTTATCTGGTTCACCTCCTTTATCTTTGTATGCCTGTTAGGCACCAGCGCCATCCTCTCCGCCAAACGTTCCTGAAGACCCAAGACTCGAAGACCCAAGACTCAAGACCAGAATTCGCCAACCATCCACTCTTCTTCTCTCCACTTTCGAACTTACAGCATCGCCCATGAAAATCACCCATCCCGTCACCCGCGCGGCGCTCGGAGTCGTCTCGCTCGTCGTCATCGCCGTGTCCGCCAACTGGCTCGTCTCACTCACCTCGCTCGGCAACCGCGGCGCGGATTTCACCGAAAAACAAATCCACACGCTCTCCAAGGGAACCCGCGCCATCCTCGGCGAGTTGGACGCCCCGGTCGTCATCCGCTACTACGCATCCCGTAATACCGACTTCATGCCGGAGGAAATCAAACTCCACATGCGCCGCGTCGATGACCTGCTCAAGGAATACGCGTATCTCTCCAAGGGCAAACTGCGCGTTGAAAACCACGACCCGCAGCCTGACACCGACGCCGAGGATTCCGCCAACCTTGATGGCATCAACGGCCAGCGCATGAACGATCAGAACCTCTACTTCGGCCTCGCCATCTCGTGCCTCGACCGCACCAGCGTCATTCCGTTCATCGATCCGCGCGATGAAACCATGTTGGAATATCATTTATCCAAGGCCATCGCCGAGGTCAGCACGCCGGTGAAAGCCAAAATAGGCATCATGTCCGCACTCAATCTCAAGGGTGCCCCGGCCATGATGCCCGGCCAGCCGCCCACCCCGGGATGGGTGATCTATCAGCAACTCAAGCAGTCCTTCGATCTCGTGGACATCCCGCTGCAATCGCCCGTCATCGATCCGAAGGCGATCAAGGTGCTGTTGCTGTTCCATCCTGCAGGCATCACCCCGGAAGCCGAGTTTGCCGTCGATCAATACCTGCTCGGCGGCGGCACCGTGGTCGCCTGCCTCGACGCCTTTTCCGTGGCCGCCCAAATGACCGGCGGCGGCAACCCGATGATGGGCCAGCAGGGCAATCCCACCACTTCGACGCTGCCCACGCTGCTCACCGCGTGGGGTGTCTCCTTCGAATCCACCAAGGTGCTGGCCGATCCCACGCTCGCCACCAAGCTCGGCGGTGAGCGCCTCGGCCTCGCCGTTCTAACACTCACCAAGGATTCGATGCCCCAGCAGGAACAGGGCAACGTCATCACCAAGGACTTGGCCTCGGTCACTTTCTTCCTGCCCGGTGCCTTCACCAAAACCGGCGGCGGCGGCGTGGCCGCCAACACCCTGATCAAAACCACCACCAGCGCGGGTTTTGTCGATGCCATGCGCGCCTCTCAGTTAGACCCGGCGCTCACCACCACCTTCAAGTCATCCGGCACCGCCTACGATCTGGTCACCCACCTGTCAGGAACCTTCAAGACCGCTTTCCCCGATGGCAAACCCAAGGCCGAAGGCGCATCGCCCGACGAAAAGAAAGACGAGAAGAAAGACGAAGCGAAGCCGAGCTATCTGAAAGAGGGAGCCAGCCCGGGCAATGTGTTTCTGATAGCCGACATCGATGCGTTCTACGACCGCTTCGCCTACAACGTGCAGAATTTCGGCGGCACCCAGTTGGCCTCGCCCGTCAACGGCAACGCGTCCCTGCTCTTCAACCTGCTCGACCAAGCGGTCGGATCGAAACACCTGATCGGTTCGCGCTCGCGCTCGGCCATCCGCCGTCCGTTCACCGTGGTCCAGAAAATGGAGTCCGACTTCAACAAGCAGGTCGGTTCCAAGATCGAGGAAGTCCAGGAAAAACAAAAGGCCGCCCAACAGAAACTCAGCGACCTGCAGGCGAAAAAATCCCGTGGCTCCGAACTCTATCTATCACCCGAACAGGAAGCGGAAATCCGCAATCTGCGCAAAGAACAGGTCGATTACTCGAAACTCATCCGCGAACAGGAAAAAGAACTGCGCCGCCAGAAGGATAAACTCGCCGGAAAAATCACCCTGCTCAACGTCGCCGCCATGCCGGCCATCGTCATCCTCTTAGGATTCATTCTGTTCATCCAACGCCGCCGCGCGACCCGTGCACGGTGATATAATTGCAAATCTCCAATCTCCAATTTCAAATCTTAAATCCATTCTCCCATGAACAAACGCCAGGTTATCATCTTCTGGGTCATCGCCATCGCCCTCGGCGGAGCCGTGGCCATCACGAAACTCAGTCACAAGCCATCGACCCAAAGCGCCGGCATGCGTGCGGCGGGGGCTACTCTATTTACATCCTTTCCGGCGACTGATATTTCCACCGTGGAGATCCAGGGTGCCGCCGGCTCCGTCACCCTCGTGAAAAAAGATGGCAAGTGGACGCTCGCCCAGCGTGACTCCTATCCGGCCAACACCACTACTATCAATGAGCTCATCCGCACCCTCGCCGAGCTTAAAGTCACCCGCGGCATCGAAGCCGGACCGTCCAATGCGGCACGCTTCGGCATGGATGAATCCGCCACCGAGGCCAAGGAGCGCGGTCTGACAGTCACCTTCAACAAGGACGCCGATGGCAAGTACCTCGCCAAGGTTTCTCTCGGTAAAAACATCGAAGGCAGTGCCGCCGCCTCGCCCATGGGTGGGCCCAATGCCGTCGGCCGCTATGTGCGCAATCATGCCGATCCATCCGGCTTCTACGCGGTGAACGAGATGTTTTATGCTGTTAGCGCTGAAGCACGACGCTGGCTGGCCGATGATTTCATCAGTCCGGAAAAAATCCAATCCATCACCGTCAGCCAAAAGGGCAAGGACGAGCCCGCATGGAAACTCACCCGCGTGACCGAAGACGCCGAGTTCAAACTCGAGGGTGCCGCCGCCGCCGAAACACTCGACACCACCGTCGCCACCCCGCTCAAGAGCCTGTTCTCCTACGCCCGCTTCGAGGACGTGGTGCCGGCCGACAAGGTGGCCGAACGTGCCGATACCGCAGGCAAACGCACCGCCGTCATCGCGACCTTCGAAGGTTTTACTTATACTCTAACCATCACGCCGGCCAAAGCGCCCGCCACGCCGCCGCCGGCGGATCCGGAAAACCCGCAGCCTGCGGCCACGGACAATCATTTCCTCACCGTGACCGTCGCTGCCGAGTTGCCCAAGGAACGCAAGAAAGAAGACGGTGAAAAACCCGAGGACGCGAAAACCAAGGACAACGCCTTCACCGAACGCCTCAAGACCCTAACGGAAAAACTCGCCAAGGAAAAAGCCCTCGCCGGACGCACCTTCGAAGTCAGCAAGAGCACCGTCGATGCCCTGTTGAAAGAACGGGATCAACTCATCGCCAAAGCCACCCCACCACCCGCACCCGACCCTAACACCGGATCCATCCAAAAACTGCCCGGCGGCCTCATCGCAACTCCTCCCGGCCAGCCCACCACCCCGCCCGCCGAAGCCGTGACCCCGCCCGTCGAAGCTGTGACGCCTCCCGCCGAAGCCGTGAAGCCTCCCACCGAAGTGAAGCCTCCCGCCGAAGCCGCCCCGCCCGCGAAGGACGTGCAGAAACAAGACGACAAGAAGTAGTTCCTTGGCGGGTTCCTAACCGTGGCACGGGTCTGAACATGGCGGCCGCATCCTGCACTCAGGCCGCGTGAGTGGTGTCCCGCCGCCAGACCTTGGCATTTGCTTCCCGCCGCAGCGACACCCGCACCCGGATGGTCATGTCACCGGCTTCTTTTTGATCAACCGGAAGCGGTCGTGGTAGGCACCGTCATTGAATTTGCGGCAGCAGTCGTAGCAGGCGACGGTGCGTTGGAGCGGTTTCACGCGGTGGATGGTGGTGAGGCAGTTAGAGCAAATGTAGGCGTGGTTGCGCTTCATCCGGCGGCGTTTGAAGGGGAGCGTGTGGAATGGATGTTCGCCGGGGATGCCCAATTCCGTGCAGGCGGTTGCCCATTCGGGACCGTGGGGATCCGTGTGTCGGCGGCCGCAGCGTTCGTAGGCAATAAGATGGGCGAGTTCGTGTTTGAGGGTGCGCCAGAGCTCCTCGGGCGCGCATTCCCGGAGCTTCGGGTTGAGCTCGATGGACCGGTCCGGCCACCATGCGCGGCCGGCGGTCGTCTGCATGCGCGGGTTCCAGGAAACGCCCACCTTGCGGGCAAGTTCGGGCAGGCCCAGGCCATTCGAAGCTTCCGCGCACCAAGCCGTAAGGCCGCCGTCCTCACGGGTGGATCGGGGCCGCGAGGGCGCCGAGACCTGCGGAACATGGAGCCACGAAGGCCAACGGAATTCAAGTTGTAGCATGCCCCTGCCCATTGAAATGACGCTATACCAAATATCCCGGCCATGGCAACCTGATAGTGCCGGGTTTTTACAAAATCCTGTTGTTTGGGATTGACACTGCGGGCCGGACGGGTTTGGGTGCGCTTCACATATGAAAAACACCATCTTGAAGGCAGTGACATGGATTCCTCTGGGCGGCTTGTTGTTGTCAACCTCAGCCCGCGCCGGCGACTGTTTCACCTCGGAATTGAGTCACTTTGTGGGGAATGCGGCCATCGCCAGCGTGACCACCGTGGTGGTGCATAAAAACTATCCGAATAACAAACGACCAGCCTTGACCGGGTTCCTCGTCAGCGCCACTGAATCATTTGTGGGAGAAGCGATCGGCTGCGCCGCAGGGAACAATTTTTCACTGCTTGACGCAGGGGTTGGGGTGGTGGGGGCGGCCTGCGGTGCCTATGCAACCGACAAATGGTACATCGCCCCCAGGGTGAATACCCAAAAAAAGGAAACCACCTATGGCGTGATGGTGTCCCGTAAGTTCTGATCGCTGCAACCGCTGCGACATGTTCATGGCGGTGGCAAAGCGGCGGATTCATTGCATGGATCCCCACATGGCTTAACTCAAAAGCGGTCAAGCATAACGCAGGTTGTCACCTATCAGGGGCTCGACCGCTCGCTTTCCACGGTCTCCATCGCCGATGGTTTGCTCAACATTGCCGATGTGGCCGGGCGCGTGCACTGTCTGGATGTCGCAACCGGCCGGGCGGTGTGGGTTTACGATGCCAAAAGCAACCGGCCGGGCGGTGTGGGTTTACGATGCCAAAAGCCGCACGATCGGCTCCACGATGGTGGCCGACGGCAAGGTGTATCTTGCCACGGAGAAGCATCTCATCGTGCTTGCGGCAGGCAAGGAAATGAAGCTCATGAGCCGGATCGATCTGCGGGCAGCCTCCTGGGTGACGCCCGTGGCTGCCAACGGCGTGCGCTACATCGCGTCAAAAAATTATTTGTGGGCGGTGAAGCAATGATCCGGGACTTTTTTTACCAATTATTGATGCGGTCGCATCAATAATTGGTAAAGGGCGGCGGTCCTCGCGAAGTTCATCGGTCGTAGATCACGGTGCGGGCGCCTTTATCCGGGTGAATGGCTAACAGGGCGAGGCGTTTGATGGAGGCGGGGTCGGTGGCGGTGTGGCTGAGGTAATCGAATTTGCCGCGCAGGTCGGTGTAGCCGTCCTTGTGGAAGAGGATTTCGCCGGTGCGGGTTTCGGCATAGACCTTGATGTAGGTTTTGACGAGTGGTTTGGAAGTGGCGGCATCGAGGACCTGGAGGGTGCGCGATGCGGGCAGGTGGCGCAGGATCATGGCGCGCGAATCGAGGATTTTGAGGATGCGGGAGTTGCCGGATTCGGCGCTGACTAACAGGTTTCCCTGGCGCAGTGCCTCCGGCAGATCGACGGTGGTGGTGGTGGCGTCCTTGGCGAGTGGCACCTCGAGAGTTTCGTTAGGCCGTATGGCGGGGTTGCCCGCGTTGTCGCCGCCGCCCTGCAGGAACGGGTTTTTGGAGAAGAGCACCTCGAGATCGACGCTGAATAGGCGCAGGGTGGTTTTGCCCAGGCCGCGGTGTTGGATAGAGAGTTTGCCGGCGTCGGTGAGGGTGAGATCGAGTTGTGGTGCGGCGGCATCCGCGTCGGGCGGGGTGGCCGTATCGGGTTGCTCGAGCGCGGCGATTTCATCGGCTTGATCGACGACGACCTGGAAGCGGTCGTGCCACAGGCCGGGTGGCAGTGCGGGCAGATGTTTCACAGCGATGGCTTTGGCGGCGGCCGCTTGTTCCTGATAGAACAACACCACGGCATGCAGGTAGTCGTAGTTCACGCGGCCGGTCAGCTTCGCGGGATCGATCTTGGCGAATCGAACAAGCGCTTCCTCGATGCGGTCCTGGAGTAACAGGAAATAGGTTAGGGTGAGCTGGTCGGTGTCATCGAGGGCGGGTTTCCACGCGAGTTGTTCGAGCAACGCCTGGTAGTGGGCGCGCGCCGCCTCATGGGTGAGGCGGGATTCGTCACCGAAGCGGTGGGCGCGGGCATTGACGAGCGGGTCGAACTCGAGGGTCTGCCAATCGTGGTGGACGCGCGGTCGGACATCGAGCAAGGGGCTGTCGAGCCACGCGCCGAGCTGGCGGGCGGCCTGCGAGTTTTCCAGATAGGAGCGGATGCTTTCGACATCGTTGTGATGGAAGCCGAACGACAGCACCGCTGGTGAGAAATACAGGCGCTCGCGCAGGATCTTCGTGACATCGAGGAAAAACGCCCGCTCCTTGAGGCGCCAACGGATTGCTGTTAGATCGAGGGTGTTGAGGTTGTCGGTGCGCAGGCGCTTGAGGACATCTTCGTTAGAGCCTTCGCTGGCGATGACGCGCCACGACGCGGCGTCCGGCGGCGCGGGATCGTTAGAAACGCGCAAGGTGCGCGGGCCGGTGTGGGCGAGGATGCCGCCGTCCTCGCTGACATGGAGTGGATAGACCGCGAACTCGCCGACGCTTGGGAAATAAAACGCGAGCTCGAGCGAGAGCACGCCGTGCGGTTCGATCTCGTGGGTGGACGAGAGGGTGGCGGGTTGGCCGTGGAGCGGGATGGATCCGGCGGGGATCTGGGCGAGCACGTCGATGCGGTGGCCGATGCCGGTGGGGTTGGTGACGATGAGGGCGGTGCTGTAGGGCACGCCGGGGCGGAAATCGCCGGTGACCGGGCTCTCGACCTGGCGGCCGTTGACCGTGCGGAACGGCTCATCTAACGGACTGAACGACTGGCGCACCAGCAGCGGG
>JAPLUJ010000217.1 GCA_026397695.1 Verrucomicrobiota bacterium
GGCGGCCTGATTGAGAAGCTCGGACCCACCCGGATACCCGGACCCGTACAGCCGGATCATTCGCTCGATTTCCTGCCGCAGGAACGCGGTGCTGGATTCGCTCGGCGACTTGAAGGCACCACGCTGTTTTTCCGGGACGCTCTGGATGTTCTTTACGGTGTGGAGGGGTGGCTTCCAATCCTTCGGGAACTCGGCCTTGGTAGTCGCGCTGAGAGCCACCAGATGGGGCAGCGGACCGCGCCGCGTGATCTTCACTGTATGCATCCCCTTGGTGAGTTTCACGTTCAGAATCCTTCCCCAATGGTTCATGACGCCTTCCCACTTCGCGCCACTGCTGTTCAATGTGAATTTGTCCGGCTGTCCGGAAGACTTCGGGTCGAGCGTGACCCCTAAGCAGCACTTGCTCACGTTCTGGCTGTCGACAAAGAACTCCACCGGCCGCGCCTCCGCAGTCGCGTAGCAGAGCCGAAACGCATATTCGCCCTCGACCGGCAGATCGACATCGTATTCGACCGTCCAGCCCCAGGGCTCCTTCTGGCCGTTGCCCACCACCGGTCCGGCATCGGCATATTCGCTCGGATCGGCGTGGATCACCACATTGCCCCGATCAAACGCCCAAGCCGGGACAACAATCGATCCGGCCTCAACGTGACTCGCAGAGCCGAGCACGCCCCACAAGGCAAGGCACGTAACGAGTCTTGAAAGGCTGAACGGGCGTGAATGGCGGGGTATGAGTTTCATGAGGGATTTTCCTTTCTTGTGAGTGGGAAGTTTGTCCTCGCGCAACTAGGCGCATCCCCTCGGCCCTGTCAAGGCCGGGATTTTAGGTACGACCGGGACAATTACCGAATCCTACGCCTCCATCAAGCTCGGAATCGACGCCCACGCCAAGTGGTATTACGTCACCCGGCAACTCGACGGGGCGACTCCTCAGCCGGTGCGGAAAATGACCTTCGAGGGTCTGCTGCACTTTGTTGCCAAGCAGCACCGTCTGGCCCGCGAGGTGTTCACCTGTTACGCGGCGAGTGCCCGATGAAGAACGCACGCACTTCCTGCCGGTATTGTTCCGGGTTCAGTCCCGCCGTTCCGCCGTGGGCCGCTCCGGGTTCGAGACGGAGCATTTTTGGGCCGTCGTATCGGTCAAAGAGGATACGCGAGCATTCGGGAGGGATGGTCACATCCTCCAAGCCGTGAATAAACAAGATGGGCACCTTCAAGCCCCGGATGTCCGCAGCGGCATCCACTTGTTCCACGTAAAGGCGATCAGAACCTCTGCCAGTGGCATGGGAACGAACCGGTACTGGTGCCTCACCATATGGTTCAGACTCGAAAAGGCCGAATCAACCACCACGGCCCTCATGTCCGGCAGTTCGGAGAGCGACATGAGCAGGGAGGACGCACCCATGGACAGGCCAAAACCATAAATACTGTTAGAATCCACATCATGCCGATTGCTAGGAAATTGCTTTCCCGGTGAAGGCCGTTGCAAGAGCCGGTGGCCGGACCCTGATCTTTATACACAAATCGGAGGACTGTGTAACATTTACGCAATAAGCCTGATGGCATTCATTTTTTGTGGTTTCTGTGTCTCTTTGCGGCTAACTGAATTTATTCCAACTCAGGGACTGCTCGGTAAGCTAGGTGCCCAAGTGAGAGCATTGAAATCCTGACGGGAATGGCGGTTTCCGCTGGGATGAGGTAAAGTTGGTTGGACGCACGGCATCCGGGCGAGCCACTGTGACGGCACTTGATCTCAACAGTGCTGAACATCTGGTTATCCGAGGATTCGAGCTGCGATTGGGACGACATACGGTCGCCCCGTGTTAAGTCGCAATGCGGATTCCCAATCCACTGGGTTTCAACCGGCGGGAGGGACGCTTCCACGGCGACTGAAAGGCGAGCGGGCGCGGCAGCGTAGAACGCCTCATACCTAGCGAGGCTGCGCCTCAGACCCAAGACAACAAGACGCAAGACGCAAGACGAAGAATTTGACCTAACGACAACACATTCTCGGTTTCAAGGACTCTAGAGCGGCCTTCACCCCGAAAACAAATTTTTAACAGCCATGAAATCCACCCTCACCCTCCTCACCGCCTTGTTTTTCGCTCCGCTGGCCGCGCTGTTGGCGGAAGAAGCGCCGAACCCCGCGAACCCCACAGCGGCTCCATCCCGCAACGCGCCGCAGGTTCTCGGTGCCAGCCATCCAGTCGAGGCGCGCGTGGCCGACCTGCTCTCACGGATGACATTGGAGGAAAAGGTCGCTCAGTTTCGGGGCGCTTGGCCCGCTTCCTTCGGTAGCTACCGGAAGGTTGGCGACAACGCGGAAATCACGGACGATTACAAGAAAATCCTGGATGGCGTCGGCATCGGGCTCTTTGGGTCACCCCTGCGGGCCGACCCGTGGTCGGGTGTCACGTTGGAGAAAGGTCTCTCGCGCCGGCAGGGCGCCGAGTTCGTCAATACGCTCCAGCAGTATCTCCGCGATCACACGCGGTTGCGGATTCCGGCCTTTGTCTCAGATGACGGTCATCACGGACAGCACGCCATCGGAGCGACTATTTTTCCGCAACTCTGTGGCATGGGGGCAACCTGGAATCCAGCGTTGCAGAAGGAAATTGCCCGGGCGTTCGCCGCCGAGGCGCGCAGCCAGGGCGTGACGATCAATTTCGCGCCCAACTTGGATGTGATCCGCGACCCGCGCTTCGGTCGCAGCGATCAAAACTACGGCGAGGATCCCTGGCATGTTTCGGTGATGGGCCAGGCGGTTGTGCGCGGGCTCCAAGGGGAAAGCCTGAATACCGACCACACGGTCGTCGCCATGCTGCGGGCGTATCCGGGGTGCGGAGATGTGGATGGCGGACACGACTTCACTGGATTCAGCCGCGGCCCCATCGATCTGCACGAGGTCGTACTGCGGCCGTGGCGCGACGCGATCCGCGCCGGCGCGGAAGGCGTGATGGTGGAAATGAGCGAAATCGACGCGGTCACGGTTGCGGGCAGTTCCCACTACCTGACCGAACTGCTGCGAAACCGGTGGGGGTTCAAGGGAGTCGCGATGGACGACAACTTCGCGATCAAGCGGCTGATGGACGTGAAGGTGGCCGCCGACATTACCCAGGCAGCCGCCATGTCGGTCAAGGCGGGGATAGATCTGGCACTTTCAGACACGTCCACGAGCATCTTCCGCCGGGGCCTGCCCGAAGCGCTCAAGCAAGGCTTGGTTTCCATGTCGGACATTGACCGTGCCGTCGCCCGGAATCTGCGTCTCAAATTCCTGCTGGGTCTATTCGAGAATCCCTTTGTCGATCCCGCCCGCGCGGTGGCAGTGGCGCGCTGTCCCGAGCATCGCCAACTCGCCCTGCAGGCCGCGCGCGAAAGCATCGTCCTGCTCAAGAACGAACGATCCTCGCTTCCTTTCGGCAGGAATCTCCGCGCGGTCGCGGTCATCGGGCCGAACGCGGATGACAACTGGAACCAATTGGGCGATTACGCGGCAACCCATCGGCGGGAAGACGTGGTCACGGTGCTCGACGGGATACGCGCGAAGGCCGACAAGCTTGGCCTGCAAGTGAACTACGCCCGGGGCTGCGGCATCCGGACGATGTCGCGGGAAGGCTTCGCCGAGGCCCTCGACGCGGCCCGCCGCTCAGACGTGATTGTGGCCGTCGTGGGCGGATCTAGCAAACTCGATTTCCCAAAACCGGGAGGCGGTGGGCGGGGCGACCGTTCCCCGGAGTCCGATACCGGCGAAGGCCAGACGCGTGCCACGCTGGACTTGCTTGGCGTGCAGGAAGACCTCCTCAAGGAATTGAAGGCCACCGGCAAGCCGCTCGTCGTGGTGCTCATCCACGGACGCGCCATGACCGTCAACTGGATCGCGGCCAACGCCGATGCCGTGGTGGACGCCTGGTTTCCCGGCGAGGTCGGCGGCAACCTTCGCGTACTCTGATCTGCGCGTTGAACCGAAACAAATCGCCAAGGGGGGCCACGCCGAGGTTTCGGTCAATGTGACGAACACCGGCCAGGTGGCTGGCGACGAAGTGGTGCAACTCTACCTCCGCGACCAGATTGCCTCGGTGGTGCGCCCGCCGCGCGAACTCAAGGGCTTCGAGCGGATTCACCTGGCACCCGGCCAGACCAAACAGGTCACGTTTCAAGTGGGGGACGCGGAGCTGTGCTTTGTCAACGCCGACGTGCAGTGGGTGGTCGAACCGGGAGATTTCGAAGTGATGATAGGCCGCAGCAGCAGCGACATCGTCCTGAAAGGCAAACTGATCGTAAGGTAAGGGCTCCGGTGGGAACCAACCCGAGTGCCGACTCAGGGGCCAAGATCGAGGGCCCGGATGGTCTGTTTCCGAGTCACAGGCTCCAGCCCTCCCGGTACTGCTTTTTCACATACTGATTGGCGGCTTCGTTGTTGGTGACGCGCATGTTTCCGGCGTCCCAGGGTCATGGTGTTGGGGCGCAACTCGGGGCCGGGGTTCCGGACG
>JAPLUJ010000278.1 GCA_026397695.1 Verrucomicrobiota bacterium
TCCACGGGCACCGTACCCAGCACGCGTTTGGCTTCCCATGGTCCGTCGGCGCCCATCCGGTGGTCGATGCCGGCGAGTTGTTGGTAGCCGAAGTGATAGGTAAAGAGACGCAGTTGCTTCACGGTGCCGCGCGGCACTCCCTTAAGACCGGGTCCGCTATACACATCTTCCATGTAAACCACCGCGTCCGTTTGGCCGGGTTGCACGCGCTCGGGAATCACCGGCGGGCGGGGCCGCGGGCGCAGCGGCACCGGTTCGAGCAGCGCGACGCCCTCCTCCTCCTTGAGCAGCACCCGGTTATCGAATATATCTACCAGATAGATGCCCCACAGCGCATCAGGAGCGGGCTTGCAGGCGACCAGGAAATATTTCTGCGAGAGTGGCCATGGATGCAGGAACTTGGGCCAACTGTGTTCGGTGAGCTTGTCCTCGATTTTCGGCAGCACGGGCGGCCCTTTTTTCGGGATGCGCTGGACGACGCCTTCGGTTTCGCGGCGCCCCAGAGCCGGGTCTAACAGGAACAACTCCCCTACCCTTCCCTCGTGGTGGCCGGTGACGATGGTGACGATTTTGGTCGGATGGTCGGGAACGGCGCGGGCGAAGAACATGGCGTTAGGCCAGTAGGAATTCGATCCGGTGTACTCCATCTGTGCGGTGCCATCGGGATTCATCGTCATGAGCAGACGGTTCCAGACGTGCGGTGTGTCGGTGTAATCCCAGCGCAGATAGAGCACGCGGCCGTCGTTGAGCACGCTGGGTGTGTAATCGTGGTCCTGCTCAAAGGTGAGCTGCCGTATGTTGTTCCCGTCCGGACCCATCTTATACATCAGGCCGACAATGACGCTGGCGTTGCACGGCACACCTTGGAGCGGTGCGGTGGATAGAAATATGATCTCATCGCTCGGCAGGTAAATCGCATCGTAGTTATGGACGTCGCGAGGTGTGCCGGGAGTGAGTTGGCGTGGCGGGGGCCGGGCCGCCAATGACGCGGGATCCAGCGCCAGTTCATGGACCGCGCTTGGCATCCCAGTGCAGTTCGAGGTCATTGACCAAGCGTGAGCCCGGCGGTTGATAGAGTGTGACCAGTGGTGCGTCCGCCCGCGCTGGTGACAGGACGGCGATCTCGTTGGACCATTGGTCCACGTTGGGCATGGTGCCGTAATTCCATGAACTCTGGCGCGGCACGCCGAGGTATTCGCCGTAGCCGTACCCTTCCCAGTTCGTCCGCCGCGCGCCGCCTAACGGGACACGCTTGATGACCAGCAGGGATTCGAAGTCCAGCAAGGGATTCGCCAACAACGCCGTGCGCCGGAAATCCTCAAACCGCGCGACGGCATCTTCCAGCGCCAGCCAGGATTCCAAACGGTCCTGATGAAAATCCAACAATGCTTTCTCCACGGCCTGCTGGAGCCTCGCGAGACGGGCGAGGTTGTCAGCGGGATACACCCCGGGGAAACTTGATGTTAGATCCTCGATCGCCGCGCGTGGCGCGTCGAAATCCATGGATCGCGCCCATTCGACAGATTCCGAGAGCGAGCGACAGCGCAAGTAACAGCTTTCCCGGAGGCGATTCAGGTCGTTCCGGTCCTTGACACCATCCGCGAGTTCCGCCGCCTGACGGGCCAGTGGTGGTACGCGCTCGCAGGCCTGCGCGTAGCGCCTAGCGAGTGTCTGCCAGTCACCCGGGTGCCATGCAAACTCGAAGATGCGGTCCGCGCGCTCCCAGTTCATCTGTTGCCGTTCCGGGCCGCTGCCAAAATCCCGCATCAAGGGCACCCATAGCTGGCGGGCTGCGGCGCGACGCGTCCCTAACACACTGAAACGCACCGTGCCGTTGTTGCCGGCCCAGTCATCCACGCCGATGCTTGCCTCAAACCATGCCGACGCCTCCTGCAGCTGAACGCGGATGATGCTGTCCGCCTGCACATTCAACCCGTGCTCGAAGGTACGTCCGTGCAACCGCAGCTTTTGATAGAGGCCGCTCTTGAGCGTGATATCCTTTTCCATGCGGCCTAACAGGGCAGTTATCCCTGCGGATTTGGAAACCCATGCGGCGGAACCGTCGTGGCGGATGATCCTGGCATCGGCCCAATCCGCCACGGCCCAGCGCACGTCGGGCACACCGGTCACGATTAGAAAAAGTTCCTTTGCGCCCTGCAGCGGGACGCGGATGGAGCGCGCCGGATCGCCGCCCCGCAGGGTTTCACTTTCGAATGGTTCGAAACCGTCCTCGAGGCCGCTGCCGGCGAGCGCTTCGAGTGAAGCCAGCAGACTCGCATGCCAGTTAGACTTGCGCACGTAGCAGTCCGGAGTGGGCTGAGCTGCCGGACAGGGACTGCTAGCCATGGCGATGAGCAGGCTTAAACCTGTCCCTAACAAGGAAAACCTCCGGTGTTCATTCATGCCTACTGCAAAGTTGTTTTTGAAAAAAGAGTCTCATGGTTCCCGAGGATTTTCAGGTCTTTAGCGCTGTTGTGCATACGGTTGATCAGATGGCTCACATGGGCACTGTGGTCCATAAGAGTTTGTTGATAGTCCTCGGTTGATGTCGCGCTCTACAATCCCATCAATACCCTCAAGCGATCCTCAACCATCGCCATCGTGTGGGGCGGAACGCGGCCCCAGCGGTTGATGAGGCGATCTTTGCTGATAGATCTGACGGCTTCGCAGAGGAGCGCGGAGGGATGGGTGAGACCGCCTTCGGGTGGCTGGATGACGACGTGGAAGGGGATGTTTCGCAGGGTGGAGGTGATGGGGATCACCACCACGAGATCGGCGCGGCTTTGATTGAAGATGTCCACGGAAACGACCAGCACGGGCCGACGTCCGGCTTGCTCATGACTGCGGACGGGATTCAGATCGGCGAACCAGATGTCGCCTCGTGCGGGAGCGGGTCCGGTGGGCATGAATCAGGGAGCGTAGGGTTGGAGTCCGTCGGCGCTGGTACCGTCGAGTTCAGCGAGTTCGCGCCGATAGTCGGCGTCCGCGGCGGAGTCCGAGGCAAGCGTGTCATAGGCATCTGCGGCCTTGGCAAGGAAGCGGTGACGACGGTAAGTCTCCAATGCGGCATCCAGCACGACGGTCATGCTGGTGTCGGCCTCGCGGGCAAGTTGAGCGAGGAGACTGCGGCCTGTTGCTGAAATGCGGACGGTGGCTGGCATAGCATCACTTTACAATCATGGATACATTTTTGTCAACACCAAGTCTTGGCCGACAGGATCATCTTTCAGATAAGAGGCGTCTCCATTGATCGAGAAAGTTGTTTGCGTGGCACCGCTGGTGTATGGATTGGAACGGGTTGTGCTGGGCAGCGGGTGAGGTGGTGATGAATTTTCATCTCGACAGCAGATGGTATTCTTGTTACAACATTCCGGTGCCTTGACCAGTTACTCCATGACCACACTGATGAACTTCGACCAAGGAGAATTCAATTTCGCCGCCAAGGGATCGGAAGACGGTTACCGGAAGTGGCGGGAGGAACTGGATGCGAAAAAACGCGCCTTCGAAACCCGCTGGGGGGTGATTCTCAGCCGCAGGGTGTTAGGCAAACTCCCTGGGTGGCACCGTCGTGGCAGACCACGCAATGGATTTCCCGTCCGCGCCGACCAGTGGAAAATCAATGATCAAGGATTTGGTTCAGGATATGCTCACCTATGGCGAGAGCTGCGGTCGCGCCGGGCGACGGGGCGTTCAGGACATGCAATTGTCGCGGTGCGCGCAGCAACAGGAAATCCATCAACAGGTTGCCGTCAGCGGCCATGGCCTGGGCGCGGACGCCGGCGAACCCGTCATCTAGCAGATGCTCGTTCCGCACGCCGGGAACCAGTCTTTGCAGGTTGCGCAGGAAGGCGCTTCTGCAGAGGGAATTTTCGAACTCGCGCAAGGTGACCAGCGGGTATTTCGCCAGAAATCTCCACAACCCGGGCCACGATGCGGCGGCAAACGCATCCCGCAGCGAGAAGGCGGTTTTCGCATAACCCTCGCGTTTCATCGCGAGCACGGCATTGGGTCCGGCTTCCAAGCCGCCGTGAATCATCCGTGTGAAGTGAACGCCAAGGAACGGGAACGCAGGATTCGGGGTGGGGTAAACCAAGTGGTTCACCAATTCCCCCCCCTCATGGTTCAGTCTGAAATACTCGCCTCTGAAAGGTATAATGCGACAGGAAGGCCGGATCCCGCTTGCCTGGCAAATCCTGTCCGCGTGGAGGCCGCCGCAATTGAGGAGGAAATCCACTGCCATGGGATCCCCGGATGTTTCAACAGTGAGTTGATTGCCCGCGTCATGAAGTTTGCGAAAAGCCACGCCTGTTAGCACTTGATGGCCAGCCTGTGTGAGCAGGTCACGCATTTTCCTGGCAACTGCGGCAAAGTCCACAATGCCCTCCTGGGGAACCAGCAGCGCCGCCCTGGCTACAACATGGGGTTCCCTCTCGGCGAGTTCCTCCTTGCTCATCCAGCGCAGTCCTTCCAAGCCATTGGCGCGACCGCGCTGCTCCAGTTCCTTGAGACGCGCCACATCCTCCTCGCAGACAGCCACCACAACCTTTCCGCATATCTCATGGGGAATATCGTGTTTCTGGCAGAATGCGACCATGCGCTTGATTCCGTCAACCGCCAGTCTGGCCTTTTCCGAGCCGGGCTTGTAGGATAAACCGCAATGTAGCACTCCGCTGTTGTGACCGGTTTGGTGCCGGCCAACCTCCGCCTCTTTTTCCAGTACAATGATTTTGCGGAACACCCCGCGTTCACTTGCTTGCAAGGCGCTGGCCAAACCGACAATTCCGCCACCAACCACACACAATGTTTGATTATGCTTGCCGGACATGGCATGGGTCATGGAGTCTATCATGGTGTCAATAGTGCTTGGCCGGTTTGCAACCTTGCAGCTTCACTACCACATTGGGCGTCGCCATGGCAAGACCGTAATAGATCATGCAATACGTTCGCATTGCGTATTGCCGGCATGCCGGAGGAATGCGGGTTCACGGCGGACATAACCGGCATATTCAGCCGCGGTTGACGCGCCGGACGCGCCGGCCCAGCGTCCCTGCTTGCGAACTAATGCCATGACTTCGCGCGGTGGCGGCGGAACACGACGCTGCCGCCAATGGCGAGCATCACGCTGGCCACGATGCCGAGAATAAGGAACAGCCGTTTGCTAGCGGAAGCCACCTGTTTCTTGCTGATGACCTCGGGCGTGGTCTCACCGGGAACACTCGTGAACACGCATTTGCCGGCGGAAATATCGACCTGCGAGAGTTTCGCCATGGCGGGTCCCAGCACCGCATCGGATAGATATCGTGCGGTGATCCGGTAGGGGGACATCTGATTGATGAACTCCTGTGGCACCCGCGCGCCGGAGACCTCCATGGCATCGAGATTCAAGACCACCTCGTGTTTGAGCAAGGCCGGCCGGGCGACGAGCATTCCGTTGAGATACCGGAGATCCGAGGCGATCCATCCTTGCTCACCCTTGCGGGCCAGCCTGGGTTTGCCATTGAGCGGGAAGGAAATGGCGAGACGCAACGTGTCGCCCTCCACTGCGGCGATACGCAAGGTGCCACGCAAGTCCCTGAACGGCTCATAGGCGGCGATCGCTAGATTCATCTCCTCGGGCGTCAGGGCGAGCACCGCATGCCCATTGCCCGCGAGTTGCTGGCGGAACAATTCAAGGCGTTCGGCGAGCCGGTTGAGCGCCACTTCCTGGTTTTCAATGGAGGAAACCTCCACGGGTACGGGTTTTTCCAGCGTGAATTTTGCGATTTCATTGAATTGGCGGAACAAGGTGGCGATTGAGAAACCTATCAGCAAGATCATGACTAACAACGCGCGTCCAAGCACGCAGGCACAGTAATTCAAGTCCGATTCACAAAACCTATCAGCAAGATCATGACTAACAACGCGGCGGCCAGCATGGCGCATCCCGCGAAGGGCGGGCGTGCCCTGGCTTTGCTGGAGGACTTGTATCGGTTCATTGATCTAACTGACAACGAGCGCGGGCATCAGTGTTCGGTGTCGCGGGGTTTCGCGGCGTCATCATCCACGCCCGGCGGAACATCCGACGGGACATCCGCAGGGGTGTCGGTTGGCGAGATGTCGGTAGGTACATCAGGAGGTGTGTCGGCCGGCGCAACATCGGGAGACGTGCCGGCCAGAGAGGTTGCGGAAAGCGCATCTGCCGGCGTGTCGGCCGGCGGCTCTGGGCGCGTTCGCGGGCCTCCTGTTCCTCGAGCATGCGGTTTTTGCGGCGGTCGAACCACGCCAGCCAGATGCAGATTTCGTAGAGGATGATCATGGGTGCCGCCATCAAGGTCATGGTGAACATGTCCGGGGTGGGCGTGAGGACTGCGGCGGCCACGAAGATGGCCACGATCGCATAGGAACGCGTCCGGGACATGGTTTCATAGCCGAGCAAACCGAGTTTCACGAACACCATGACCACCACGGGCAGCTCGAAAGCCACGCCGAAAAGCAGGGTGAATTGGGTGGCGAAGGAAATATATTCGCCGATCCGCCAATCGTTGGATACCCCGAGATTGCCGCTCCATTCGTAAAAGAACATCAAGGCGCGCGGCAATACGGCATAGTAAGCGAAACACACCCCGCCCAGAAACAACCCGAAACCAATGGCCATCGACGGCCACAGCACCCGTTTCTCATTGGCGTGCATCCCCGGCAGCACGAACTGCAGGATGAACATCAGCAATAACGGAAACGCCAGGATGATGCCCGCGAAAAACGACAGCTTCATCGACAGCATGAAGGTCTCGGTAGGCCTCAAGGCGGACATGAGTTTCAGGTTGCCGCGGGTGTCCGCCTCCGGACTGGGGCCGGTTTTGAGCAGGGCTTGCACCTGGCGTTTGAGCTCGTCCGGTTCCTTCAATCCTGTTAGGAAAGCCTCGCGCTTGTCCGCCGGCAACGCCGATGCCGCCCGCAGCAACCCGGCGGACTGCGCGTGGAATACCAGATCCTCGTCGCCCAGTGACTGATAGAACAACACCCGTTGCGCCGGATCGAGACCCGCCGCCGCATGCTCGACCGCTTTCGCCTTTTCCCACATCTCCACACTCACCGGCCGCGGCGCTTGTTGCGTGGTTTGCGGTAGTTTTGACTCTAACTGCGTGATCCAGACCTGTTCGACGGGGCGCCGCAGCACTTCCATCATTTGTTTTTGGAAGCCGAAGCAGATGACCATCGAAATCACCAGCGTGATCACGATCCGGGTGATCATGGTGCGCAGATCCTCGAGATGCTCGAGGAACGGCTTTTCGTGATCCGGGTGGGATTTTTCCCGGAGTTGGATGAGTTTCTTGAGCAGATACATGTCAGCGGGGAAGGATTCAAGCCGTCACCGACCGATCCGGCAAGATCGGATCCGCAAAATGCCGGATTTGCAAGGTGCCGGAGCGCCCTACCCGCGATCTATCAGCGGGTTCATCACAGCGACCAGCCGTTGCGGAATTGGGGCGAGAGCAATTTGTTAGCGGCCGCGTTGTTGGTGAAGCGCATCGCCTTTTCGTCATATTCGAGTTTCTGGCCGGTCATGCGGATGGCGACGACGCCGAGCAGGCCGACCTCGGACAGCCGCGCGCCATACTCGAAGGGCGAACTGGCTTGGCGGCCCTCGCGGATCGCGTCGAGCCAGTCGCCGTGGTGGCCGGCCTTGACGCGGGGCAGGGATTTTTCGGGCCGCTTGTAGGCTTGCATCGCCGCTTCGGGAAGCAAGCGCACTTGCGCCGCACCGTGCGAGCCATGGATGATTTTCCCTTTGTCGCCGCGGATGACGGCGGTGGTACCGACGATGTTCTTGCCTTCCGGGAGTTCATCCGGGCGCGGCATGGTACGGTTGCCGTCAAACCAGAGGAGTTTCACCGGTCCGCGTTTGCCCTTGGCGGGAAATTCATAGGTGATTTTGGTGCCGGCCGGAAAGCTGTCGGAATCCGTAGCGGGATCGTAGCCGTCGGTTTCCGCTAGAATTGATGTGGGCATGTCGAGATCAAGCGCCCAGAACGAAGGATCGACCACATGGCAGACCCAGTCACCGATGGAGCCGCCGCCGAACTGTGTCCAGCCGCGCCAGTTGAATGGCAGATAGGCGGGGTGGTACGGACGTTCCTGGGTGGGGCCGAGCCACAGATCCCAGGCGAGTTCTTTCGGCACCTCGGGATGTTCGCTGCGGACTTTGGCGATGTTGCCTGTCTGGCAATAGACTTCCTTGAAAGAAGAGTTGCCGCAATGAATCTCGGAGACATTGCCGATCGCGCCATCCTCGATCCATTCACGGAAGATCCGGATGGTTTCCGACGAGTGTCCCTGGTTGCCCATCTGGGTGATGAGCTTGCGCTCTTTGGCCTCCTTGCTCATGGCACGCGCCTCGGCCACCGTGTGGGCTAACGGTTTCTCGCAGAAAACATGCTTGCCCAGTTTCATCGCCGCCATCGCCACGACGGCGTGGGTGTGATCGGGCGTGCCGACTAACACCGCGTCGATCTTGTCACCCATTTCCCCGAGCATGACGCGGAAGTCCTGGTAACGTTTCGCCTGCGGGTATTTGCCGAATGTTTCCGCCGCGCGGCGTTCGTCCACGTCGCACAGGGCGACGATGTTTTCGCCCGCCATGTTGGTCAGGTCGCGCGCGCCCTGGCCGCCGCAGCCGATGACCGCGAGATTGATCTTGCGGCTCGGGGGCGTGGTCACGCCATCGCCGAGAACCCGGCGCGGAATGAATTGGAAGCCGAAGGCGGCGGCGGCGGTGGTCTTGATGAAATCCTGTCTTTTCATGGGGTGGTGGTTTTGCGGGTGGCTGCGCGTGCGTCAAGGTTGTGCGTTTGCATGCGGCTGTCAACGCGAAGCTGCGGCAATGTCGGAATGTGATGTCGGAAAGTGATTGACTGGCCGGGATGATCCGCCACGGTTCCGGCGCGTATGCGAACCATCTTATTGTTTCTTGCCGGGTGTTTGCTGGCATCCGCAGCCAGCGATTATCCCGCAGCCACCTTGCATCCCGGAGATGCGGTGAAATCCGAAGCGCTGGCCGCATTGACTTATCTGCGGGGCAACGGCCCAGCCCGATGGGAGCAGGACAAGGTCTATATCATCGACTGCTGGGCCACTTGGTGCGTGCCTAGCAAGACCATCATTCCCCGCTTGAACAAGCTGCACGCGGACTATCAGGCCAAGGGCCTCCGGGTCATCGGCGTCAGCGTGTTCGGTGAGGACAAG
>JAPLUJ010000368.1 GCA_026397695.1 Verrucomicrobiota bacterium
GAATCACTCATGATAGAAAGAGTGACAAATTATTGCTAGGAAATTGCTTTTGGGGTGAAGGCCGTTGCAAGGGCCGGTGGCCGGACCGGAGGGCGGGGAAATGGGGGGACAGAAGAGGAGGTTCGGTGTTTCGGAAGGGCGGTGTTTCAGTGAAAAAGCATAGAAAGGAACCTCCCAATAGCGAATTTGGGCACGGGACAGTGGTTTGCGACCGGATTCATGGGAAAAATCCTCAAACGCGAAAATAGCCATCCGATCCGCGTTGCCAAGGATTCTTATGAAAAATCTTCGGGCGGCGGATTCTTTGGGTGTGGACGCCTTCGAGGTCAGGTGTATTCCAAGACGAGGATGCGGCCATCATCGAGCGGGACATCGGGGGATTTCCGATTGATGATTGTTGAATGCTGATTGGATGTTGAGATGGCGTTCCGTCACTTCAACTATCAAAAATCAACAATCGGCAATCATCAATCGAAGGGGTTTCCGAATAGTATGCAATCTGCTTGGCGGGCTACACTAGCGCGGGCGCAACGGGGCGTTGGCCTTGGCGGGGTCTGTGCCGGCTTGGAATTCCTGCAGGTCGGTCTGCTTGTCGCCATCGGCATCGGCAGTGCCGTCGGTGATGGCGGTGCTGCCGAAGAAGCGCAGTTCCCAATCGTCTGTTAGACCATCCTTGTCGGTGTCCTGATTGGGACGGAAGTGCTTGTAAATGGTCAACGCTTCGTCATTCGTATTGTCATCATCGGTCAGCATGATCCAACCATCGGCCTTCGGGTGGGAGACCAGCGCGATGCCTTCGAGGTTGCCGCCGCGCGGGCCGGTGTATTCGATCAAGGTGCGGAATTTTCGTTCGTTGCCGGCGGGCGTGGAGTTGAGTTCGGCGACTTCCAGGAAATTCGGGCCGGTGTTATGCCAGAGATATAGTTTGCCGGTGGCGCGGTCGAACGAGAGGTCGGCGGTCTCCGTTTGGGAGGTCTTGATTTTGCCGTAATAGCTGAAGGTGTTATTGTGGGGATTCAGGTCAAACACATGCACGTAACCGCCAGTCTGGTGGCCGACAAACATCAGGCCGCCCATGCCGTTGCTGCTGGCGCGCAATGTGCCGGAGGCGTCGCGGAAACCCTCGCGGCGCAGCCACGCGTCAGGCACGAACGTGATCCCTTCCGGACCGGAGCCGCCGTTCGGGCCGGCGGAGGCACGTATATCCCATGTCCGCAGTGCCTTCACGACTCCGAATTTGGACACATCAAATTCGCGGATATAACCGGTTTCATCCATCAGATAGACGAGTGGCTTGGTGTCATCCGTCTGACAAATTCCCTCCATGTCGCCACCCGTTTCCCAGCGTGCTTGCTTACCGCCGGGTTGCGTGGCGATTTTCCAGACGTCGGGCTTATCCTCCACGAGTGCCCAAAAAGAGCCGGGACCGTTGCAGCAAACCCAGAAGGTGCGGGTGGTGGCATTCCAATAGGCCCCGCTCATGTTTTTTTTGAAATAGGGGTCGAGCACAGGCAGTTTCAAGGCGGCCGTATTGGCTTCCGCAGGCCATGGGTTGGCGGCGCAAACGATATCCGGTGGCTGCGTGGCAAGCAAACACAGGGTGATCGGAAATACCCGGTTCATGGCTGGCATGGTAGTAGAATCCTCATCCTCCACAAGAATCGTTCCGGGTTTTTTTGCGGATGGCGTCCTTTGTACTTGGCAGGGTGGATGAGATCTATTGAATGGCCGGGCCTTGTTTTATCCACCCCTTGACCATTGGATCTGGCTGGTTCCGGCGTTTTGCATCGGAGCGTGCGTCGGATCGTTTCTAAACGTCGTCATTTACCGTGTGCCGCTGGGCATGTCGGTGAACGACCCGCGGCGCTCGTTCTGTCCGCAGTGCAAAAAGCCGATTCCGATGTGGTTGAATCTGCCACTGGTCAGTTGGTTGTGGCTGCGCGGGAAATGCGCCGCGTGCGGAGCCCCCATCGCGTTGCGTTATTTCGCGGTGGAGTTTCTAACGGCGCTGTTGTTCGTGGTGACATGGCGGATGTTTCCGCCACAAGCGGCGGTTCTCCTGTGGGTGATGATGGCGCTGCTGGTGGCGATCACCTTCATTGATGCCGAGCACCTGATCATCCCAACGGGCTTGACGTGGGCGGGATCAGTGACCGGGCTGTGCGCCAGCGCGGTGTGGCCGCAACTGCCGGTAATGGCCGGCGTGCCCGGCAACTGGCTATCAGGCCTGATCCACGGCGGCATCGGCTGGCTCGCGGGATTCGTCGGCCTGTGGTTGGTGGTGGAACTCGGGAAACTGGCATTTGGCAAAAAGACCCTGAGCTTCGATGCTCCCGTGGATTGGTACCTCAAGGAACCGGAGGGCGAGCAGGACCCGATGTGCTTTGTGATCGATGGCGAGGAAATCCCCTGGTGGAACATGTTCACGCGCAAAACGGATAGATTGTTAGTTGAAACCACGGACATCCTCGTGAACGGAGAGTCGGTGGGTGGCGGGAAATTGGTCATCCGCGAGATGCAATGCGTGCTTCCCGATGGCGCGGTGCGACACCTCGCGCAGATCAAATCGCTGGCCGGCACCGCCAGTTCCGCCGTGGTTCCGCGTGAGGCGATGGGCGTCGGCGACGTCCATTTGCTGGGCATGATCGGCGCGTTTTGCGGTTGGACCGGGGTGTTTTTCTCGCTGTTTGCCGCGTCGCTTTTCGCGATCATCGCGGCGCTGATCGGACGCATCGGATTCGGCAAGCAACTGCCGTTCGGGCCGTTCCTCGCGATGGGCGCGGTGACTTGGTTGTATGGCGGATGGAGACTGTGGGCGTGGTATCTGGATTTCCTCGGACCACTCTGGATGCCGTGAGCGCAGGGCATCGAGCCACAGTGTTTCACGCTGGGGGTTTGAGATCAGGCGGAGGCCCACTGACGGAGGCGCTGGGCGGAGAGTTTCACCGCATCTTCACCCGCCACTTCCAGCGTGGTCGGGCCGTCAAAGCCGGCGGCAAGCAGTTCCTTGACGATGGACTCGATTCCAATGATGCCGTCGCCTAACGGAATCAGCCCCATGCCGCAGCCGAACTGGGAGCCGCGTTTCGGCAGCCACTCTGCGGGCATGTCCTTCCAGTGCACATGCTTGATACGCGGGCCGAAGGTTTTCACAAACTGCATCGGATCCCCACCCCCGAGCCAGGAATTGCCGGTATCGAGATTGATGCCAACGGTTTCCTCATGGCCCAACGCGTCGAGGATGCGGGACATCCCGTCCACGGTGTCGGTGAGGATGCCGTGGGGCTCCAGCAGGAGCTCGATGCCGAAGGTTTGCGCCCAGCGAATCGGTTCGTGGAGTTTCTCGCGGATGCTGAACAGGCGCTGCTCGTCTGTTAGACGATGGCCGAAGTCGGTCTTCGGATCCCCTTCGGTGGTGATGACCTGTGGCACGCCGAGGAAGTGCGCGAGCTTGATGGCCTTGATGATTTCAGCGCTTCCGTAACGATCCGGTGCGGTCGGATCCAACAGGTTGGCGTGGGCGCAAACGCTGGTGAGCGTGAGGCCGAACTCGTTGACCATGTCGAGGATGGTCGCGGGATGGGAATCCAGACTGAATGAGGCGGAAAACCCGTATTCGGTGCCGAGCGTGGCACCGTCATGGTTGTCCGTGAGGTCAGCGTAGTCGAAGCCGAGCTCACGGATGAGTTCGAATTGACGCCGCATGGGCGAGAACGGTTGGATGAGTGCGAAACAGCCTGCTGGAAAAGTTGCCGTTGCCGCGCCTGGGTAGCAGGACACCATCGTCCGGGGTCCGGTGGCGGGCGGGCGGTGGACCGTGGTTTTCTATCGGATTGACATCCGCCGGGTGCCGGCATGCAATCGACGCAGTCCTATGGCAACCATGACCTCGCGCGAACGCCTCATCACCACCCTGAACCACCGTCAACCCGACCGCGTCTGTGTGGACTTCGGCGGGACTTGGATCTCCGGCATTCACACCTCCATCGTCCACCAACTCAAGGAACGGCTGATCGGGCCTGCCGCCCAGCCGGCCCGCGTTCACGAACCATACCAGATGCTGGCCGAAGTGGACGCCGAACTCCGCGCCGCGCTGGCCGTGGATGTCATCGGCGTTTGGCCGCGCAAGAATATTTTCGGTTATGAAGCATCCGACTGGAAACCCTTCACGCTCTTTGATGGCACGCCGTGCCTGGTCCCGGGCAACTTCAATGTCATGCCCGCTCCCGATCACGGCTGGCTGATGTATCCTGAAGGCGACCGCACCGCACCACCCTCGGCGCACATGCCGAAAAACGGTTATTTCTTCGACACCCTTATCCGCCAGGAA
>JAPLUJ010000715.1:0-2204 GCA_026397695.1 Verrucomicrobiota bacterium
GTCCAACCGTCATCGACGGTGGCGTATTTGCTGCCGTCGCTGGTGAATTTCCTGCCGGCTTTCCACTTCCGGACGTCGGCTTCGAAGCACCGGTGAAGGCGAGCGAACGCATCATGGAACGCCTCGGGATGGCCGGACGGAATAGTCGGCTCCGCCATCAAATCCGCAGGCACGTTTTTCGGCAGGAATCCATCGCCCGGGCTAACAGCACCGCGCCAATAGACACGGTCCGGTTGGTCGGGCAGGTGGATGGTGAGGCATTCCGGGTCTTCCTGGCGCCAGCGCAAGGTGCCCTTGGTGCCGGAAATGGCGATGCCGAGATCATTCTTGTGGCCGATGCAGATTTGCGACGCGCGGACCAGCGCCTTGCCGCCATTACTAAGTTTGCAGTAGATGGTGAAGTGGTCGTCGAGCTGGCGGCCTTGGACAAAGGTTTCCATGTGGGCGGAAACTTCTGTGACCTCCAAGCCGGTGACATAACGGAGTTGCATCAGCGCGTGGGTGCCGATATCGCCACCACAACCGGATCCGCCGGCGCGTTTGGGATCCACCCGCCACGATGCCTGCTGTTGGCCGGTGGCTTCCAGCTTGGTGGCAAGCCAACCTTGAATGTAATAACTGTCCACCCAGCGAATGTCACCTAACAATCCACTCTGGACGATGTAGCGGCTCAAGCGGGTGGTCCAGTGGCCGAGGTAGGTGTGCGCCACGGCGAAGGGCACACCGAGCTTGCGGGAGGTTTTCACCAACTCGGTGGCTTCCTTGAGATTGAGGCACAGCGGTTTCTCGCAGAACACGGCGATGCCGGCCTTCATCGCCTTCATGGCCGGATCGAAGTGCACGAAGTTGGGCGTGACAATGAGGATATAGTCGAGCTTTTCGTCGGCGGGCAGGGACGCATTGGCGGCGATCATCTCGTCATAGGAGCCGTAGCCCTTGATCGGATAGGGCCAGTTGGCGGCCTCCTCGAGCGCGATCTTCGGATCGGGAAAGAGCGCCCCGGCGATGACGCGGCGGGTGCCGTCCATATGAATGGCTTTTTGATGGGGGTGAACGATGAAGGCGCCTTTGCCTCCGCCGACGAGACCGACGTTGAGTGGTTTGTTAGACATGGTGGTGGTTGGTATGGGATTGGGTTGAATTGGATAGAAAACCCTGGCCGTGACAAGGATAATTTTCGTATTTCTTTCTGGCTGGTGGCGATTGTGTCACACTTTCCCCTGCCACTCGCCGAAGTGGCGGAACTTGGCATAACGGGCGTCAAGCAGCAAGTCCGTGGAAAGGGCGGACAATTCCGCGAGATGGCGGAGGATCACGTCACGGAAGGCGGCGGCGGTGGCCTGATGGTCGTGATGCGCGCCGCCGATGGGCTCGGCGATGACGTCATCAATGAGCCCGAGTTTCCTGAGGTCCGGGGCCACGAGTTTCATGGCCGCAGCGGCCTCGGCAGCGTGCTTGCGGTGTTTCCAGAGGATCGCCGCACAGCCCTCGGGACTGATGACCGAGTAATAGGCATTCTCCAGCATGATCACGCGATCCGCCACGCCGATGCCGAGGGCGCCCCCCGATCCGCCTTCACCGAGAACCACGGCGATGACCGGCACGGTGAGACACATCATGTCGCAGAGATTGCTGGCGATGGCCTCGGCAATGTTGCGTTCCTCGGCGCCGATGCCGGGAAAGGCGCCCGGCGTGTCGATGAGGGTGATCACGGGCAGGCCGAATTTTTCCGCCAGCTTCATCAAGCGCATGGCCTTGCGGTAGCCTTCCGGGTGGGCGCAGCCGAAATTACGTTTGAGGTTTTCCTTGGTGTCGCGGCCTTTCTGATGGCCGATGACCATGACGCGTTGGCCACCGATACGGGCCAATCCACCGGGCATCGCGGAGTCATCGCCGCTATGGCGATCACCATGCATCTCACAGAAATCGGTGAACGCGAGGGAGACATAATCGAGCATGAACGGGCGGCTCGAGTGACGCGCAATCTGGACGCGTTGCCACGGAGTCAGGTTGTCATGGATGCGCGTCCGTGTTTCCACAAGCTTGGCCTCCAGCATGGCGATGTCCGCAGAGATGTCGGTGTTTGGAGACACCGGTCTGGCCCGGAGTTTTTCCAGTTCGCGTTCGAGTTCGAGCACGGGTTTTTCAAAGTCGAGGACTTGCATGGAGGAAAGGTGCGGAATGCAAATGCATGGTTTTGTTCA
>JAPLUJ010000715.1:2262-4773 GCA_026397695.1 Verrucomicrobiota bacterium
AATGCATGGTTTTGTTCATCTAATCGTTTTTTCAGGGCACGCGGGATTGTGCGGGGGCGTTCTCCCGGGGCAGCCATTTCATCAACTCCGCCTTCGCGGCGGCGTGGGCCGGATCGCCGGCCAGATTGTTCCACTGGCCCTCGTCGTCGGCCATGTCGTAAAGCTCCTCGTCGCCGTTGGCATAATGGATGTAGTGGTAGCGCTCGCCACGCACCGCGTGATTGCCGCGCTCGTTGGTGATCAGCGCGGGCCGCTGCCGGGGCAGCGCGGGATTCTTCAGCCACGGCACCAGGCTGTCCCCGTCATTCTTCGCGTTCGGTGGCAGACCGGCCAGCTCGAGCAACGTGGGATAGATATCTAACAGGCTAACGGGGCGCGCGCAGGTCGCGCCGGGTTGGGTCACGCCCGGCGCGACGACGATCAACGGCACCCGCGTGGACTCGGCCCACAGCGTGAATTTCTCCCAGGTTTCCTTGTCGCCGAGATGGAAGCCGTGATCCGTCCACAGCACCACGATGGTGGTGGCGGCGGACGGGCTCCGGTCAAGCGCCTCGATCAGCCGGCCCAGTTCATAATCGCAGTATGAAACGCTTGCCAGGTAACCTTGCACGGCATTTTTCCATTGGTCATTCTCCACCACCCAGCGGTGCCACTTGCGCCGCGTTTCACCGCTAGCCTGTGCGGCCGACGGCAACTTCTCGCGCCAACCCGGCTTAACATAAGGCGGATCGATCTGATCAAGGGGATAGAGGTCGAAAAAACGCCGTGGCACATACCATGGAATGTGCGGACGGAACAGCCCCACGGCCTGAAAGAACGGCTTGTCGTGCAACTTCTGCAATTCACCGATCGCCCAATCCACAGTGATATGATCCGGCATTTTCCCGACGGGTTCATCCAACGGCGCCCAGTCGAAATACACATACGGCCGCACCGATCCCTTGCCCTTCACCACGGGAATTTCCGCCGGATATAACTTGGGCGGGATCTGCCGGTTGACCGATGGAAAGAAATGGTCCCAGCACTTCGCGTCGTTGAATCCGTCGGACGGGCCGTCAATCCATTCCAAGGCGTGAAAGATTTTGCCGCCGCCCACTGCGGTGTAACCATGCCGGCGGAAAGACTCGGGCAGCGTCAATATATCCTTGAGCCGCTCGTTCTCGCGCCAATCATGGGAGTTGGTGTAAACGCCCGAGCGATGGGGCGCGATGCCTGTTAGAATGGCGGTGCGGGAGGGATTACAGGCGGGCGCGGCGCAGTGCGCGTTGACAAACAGCATGCCACGTGCGGCCAGGCGGTCGAGGTTCGGCGTATGGACGCCTTTGCGCCCGTTCAGCGCCGCGAGGCCCCAGTCGTTCAAATCATCAATGGCAATGAACAGGATGTTAGGCTTTTGCGGCGTTGCGGCATGCAGCGATGGCGCCAGGCTGGGCGCTCCGGCAAGCACCAGGAAAATGAAAATTCTTGAGATCATGTCAGACGGCAGACGGCATGGTTGGCAGGGCATGGCGGCCCACAGGGTTTATTATTCCGGCTGGTACAGATTGCGAAAGAGATCCAGCAGCGCGGGTTTGTCACCGCGGATGAACACGGGAATATGTTCCATCGGCGCGTCGGCCGTGATCACCTGCCCGCCGGGGATCTTTTTCCCCGTCCAGGCATCGGTCCACTCGGCTCCGGACGGAAGGTAAACCTCGCGCTTGCGCATCTCGTATTTGGTGACGGGGACCACCAGCAGATCGGGCCCGAACAAATATTCATCTTCGACGGTCGCGGTCTTCGGGTCATCCATGAAGTCGAAGAACAACGGGCGCATCGGCGGCAAGCCCCGTTGGGAGGCCAGTTTCATCTGCTCCATCAGATACGGGCGCAGCCGTTCCCGGAGCAACAGGGATGCCCGGATATGGCCATAAGTCGTCTGATCGCCGAGATTCCAAGGTTCGTTGTTAGGCCGATAGGAATGGGTGCGGAAGACGGGCAGGAAGACCTCATATTGATACCACCGCGTTATCAATTCCTGAAAGTGGGCACTTTTACTCTCCGGAGTTACAAAGCCGGTATCGCAACTCCACCAGGGGATTCCGCTCATCATCACGTTCAGGCCCACCTTCATGTATTCTTCCAGATGCTCAAAGGAACAAAAGCTGTCGTGGGGGGCTGGGCAGGCCCCATATCGCTGGCTACCCGCCCAGGCATTGCGGCAGATGGTCACCACCTCGTTCTCACCGGCAGCAAGCAATCCCTCGTAGATATTCTTCTGATGGGCCACGGGGTACCAGGGATGGCATTCCTTGGCCGGTCCGATGTGAAAGAGCACCTGGTCGTAATCCCGAATCTGATGGAATTCATCGCACGGATCGAGCCAGAACGTCCGGATGCCGAGGTCAACATAGTTCGCTTTCCACTTGCTCCAGAGGAATTTGGCCGCTTCAGGATTGGTCGGATCGTATTGGTATAAGTTCCGGCCAAATTCCTTCACGGTATCCTTCTTGCCGTCTATCGAACCGGTGA
>JAPLUJ010000715.1:4809-5925 GCA_026397695.1 Verrucomicrobiota bacterium
ATCATGATCCGGTAGCCCATCTCGTCCATTTCCTTGACCATGGCCTTGGGGTCGGGCCAGCACTTGGGATCCAACTTCCAGTTGCCGATGACATCCCAGTGCATGAAATCGATAACCAGAACCGACAATGGCAGTTTGCGCCGTTTGAATTCCCGCGCCACATTCAGAAACGTCTCCTGGGTATCGTAGCGCAGCTTGCACTGCCAGAAACCGGAGGCCCAGTAGGGGAACTGAGGTGCGTGACCCGTGGCATCGGCGTAATTCTCCATGATGTCGGCATAAGAATCACCAGCGGTGATGAAATAGTCCAGTTGTCTGCAGCCATAGGAGATCCACCGGGTCCGGTTGTTGCCGAACTCGGCCCGGCCCAGAGACGGATTGTTCCAGAGGAAGCCGTAGCCCTCGCTGGAGACGGCAAAGGGAACGACCGCCTTGACGTGACGCTGGTAGAGATCAATCACGCTGCCTTTCAGATTGACGCGGCCCGTGGCGTTCTCGCCCATGCCGTAGAAACGCTCGCCGTCGGTCGGAGCGAAATGCTGCTCGCACTCAAAGAGCCCGTCGCCCACCGGCTTGAACGTCCGAGCACCGGGATTGTGGGCCCCAACGACGTAGTCATACTCGCTTAAAATACAGACTTTCTTATCGCCGCTATGCCTGAAGAACTGCAGATGGCCTCTCTGCATGGGAGTATCATGAAGCCGGGCGGAGATTTTCCCGTTGCGGATCACCGCCTCGGCGGCGGAGATTGCAATCTGCCCCTGGGTATCTAGCGGAATATTCAGCGCCCAGTCCGAGGTTTGTCCGCCGCCATCAGGAGTGACCCGCACGCGGAGGCTGTCCCGCCCCCACGCCTGAATGACAATCGTCTGCCCACCTTTCTTGTAGATCAGCTTGTTGCCTTCCTTGGTGTCCTGCGTAGCATAACCAGGGACCACCTTGCTCCCATCCTTCACCGGCTCCTCTGCCGCGCAGATTATAAGTCCGCTCGCCAATAATAGCCCTATCACCTTTGTCATTTTCACTTGTTGTTGCATATCATTTGTTATAACGTTTGAGAAACACCAGCTTGTCGCTGCCCTGCGCCATGAGCCACTGGGCGGAGATTGATGCCTG
>JAPLUJ010000715.1:6066-10150 GCA_026397695.1 Verrucomicrobiota bacterium
TCCATTTCAGCAGGTCCGCCACCGCAACCCTGTCACCCGCTTTCGCTACCTGTTGGGAAATCCCGTGCAGGCGCACATCATCCAGCACGTAGCCTAGCGCCGCGTAGCCACGGAACCAGTAGGGAACCTCCTCCCATGACGCACCGCCCTCGCCGTAGGGACTCCGCCAGGCATTGCCTTCCTTGCGGCAGAAGCCGCTGATCTCGGTCAGGTGGCCCGTAAAACCGTCCGCCTCCAATTCCAGTTGCTTGCGCAGCCAGCCCTTCGGCTTGATCGAGCCGGTGGGCAGCTTGATCAACGGGCTGGGCAGCAGCGGTGCCCGGTTGCCTGTATAGCAATCGTTCTTGTGCGTGACATCCGGGCGCTCGACGACCGTGACGCGGTCCTCGGCAGCCGCCGTGCCGCCCGCGACGCTGAGGCTCATGGTGGTGACGATCACAACCTGATGGAATGTGATGAGACTCGCGCAAGGGTCTGATTTTTTCATAAGAATACTCCGGTAATTATAGGCCCAAGGCTGCAATGCGATATCTTTGTTTGTTATTCCTGCTCAGGGGTTTGGTCTAATGCAAGACCGGCTTGCCGTGTGTCATGTGGGATGTTGGCCAGATGCTTGTGTTTTCATCATCATCTTTTCTCCTCGTTTGTCATCCATGAACATGCCAACCACATCCTTGACATATTTCCCAAGGTCCGGCCAGGCGGATTTGTCGGTCACAAGCTTCAGGCCTGGACCCGGCACCCGGCGGGCGTTCGACGTGCCGGGGTTTGAGGGGCTGGACGGTGGTTCTGGTTTCATCTCCGTGGCGCAGTGCCAACCTAACTGGACATCTGCGTGTCCGATCGGACCTCAGGATGTGCAGGGAAGGGGACTCGCGTCGCGAACAGCCGGGACATCTGCGTGTCCGACCGGACCTCAGGATGTCGCGGTTGTTCAGGGGGCAAATCATTGTGGTGGAGGAGTTCTTGACGACGTGCAGGCGCGTCCATCGCTGGCCTGACTCATGCTGTGCCCAGCGCCTTTTCCATCAGGGTATTCATGCGGCTGACGGTGTCGCGCGCGTCTTCTAACAGGCCGGCCGCGATCAGGGCGTTGTCGAGCAATTGGCGTGCGACCAACCGTGCGAGATCCGGGTTGCCGTCCATTGCCGCAGCGAGTTTGTGGATCAGCGGATGGCGCGGGTTGATCTCCAGTTCGACTTTCACCTCGTCTTTGAAGTTCTCGTCCATGGCCCTCATCATTTGGCGCATTTGGGGGCTCAAGCCATTGGCGGGCACCAGCGCGATGACCGGGTTTTCAACCAACCGTTTTCCGCTGGCCACCGACAACACGCGCTCGCCGAGTTCCGCCTTGAGGAAATCACAGAGTGAAGCAGTGATTTGATCAGAGAGCGTTTCGCCGTCCGTCGCTTGATCCTCCAACTCCACGCCGCCATGGCGGACGGAAACAAGTTTTTTGCCATCAAACGTGCCGAGTGATTCCACGACATATTCATCTATCGCATCGGTGAAATAGATGACTTCCAGACCGCGGGCCTTGAAGGCCTCGAGGTACGGACTGCTATCGACCTGCTCGCGACCCGGGCCCACGAGATAATAAATCACATCCTGGCCGTCCTTCATGCGGGACACATAGTCGGTGAATCCGCACACGGTGCCCGCATCGGTGAGGGACGATTCGAAGCGCAACAGTTTGGCGAGCGCCTCGCGGTTTGCAAGATCGGTGGCGACACCCTCCTTGAAGAAACGCTCGAATTTCCGATAGAAAGCGCGGTATTTCGCGGGATCCGCCTCGGCCTCCTTCTCGAACATCCGGATCACCCGCTTACTGATGACGCTGCCCAGTTTGCGCATCAGCGCGCTGTCCTGCATCGTTTCGCGGGAGATGTTGAGCGGCAGATCGGCGCTGTCCACGACGCCCTTCATGAAGCGCATCCAGTCGGGCAGCAGATCCTTGGGTGAGGCATCAATGAGCACCTTGCTGCTGTAAAGCGCCACCCCGCAATCGACCTTGCTGAATCCCATGCGCTCCGGATTTTCGGTCGGGGCGAACACCAGCGCGTTAATCGCGAGCGGCGCGTCGGCACTGAAGTGCAGACGGTAGCACGGTTCGTCGAACGCCTTGCAGGCAAACTGATAGAACGCCTTGTATTCATCGTCGTTGATCCCGGACTTGTTTTTCAACCACAGCGCCTCGACCTCGTTGACCCGCTTGCCATTGAGCAAGATCGGGAAGCCGACGAAGTTGCTATAGGTTTCGATGAGGTGTTTGATGCGGAATTCGGTGGCGTATTGCGCGCAATCCTCCTTGAGATGCATGACGATTTTGGTGCCACGATCCAGGCCCGGGGATTCCTCGATTTCATAACTGTTCTTGCCATCGCTGGTCCACACGAGTTCGGCGCTGTCCGCATGCCAGCTACGGGAATGCACACACACCTTGTCAGACACCATGAAGGCGGAGTAGAAACCCACGCCGAACTGGCCGATCATGTTAGCCGGCGCGGCGGTTCCCTCTTGGATGGACTTGAGGAACGCCTTGGTTCCCGAGTGGGCAATGGTGCCGAGGTTTTTCACCAGTTCGTCGTGGCTCATGCCGATGCCATAATCAGCAATGGTCAAGGTCTTGGCCTGCTCGTCGGTGGTGATGTGGATTTCTAACGGCAGCGCCGGTTGGTGGACATTCTTTTCGGTCGCCTCGATGTGGCGGAGTTTTTCCATCGCATCCGAAGCATTCGAGATCAACTCGCGTAAAAAAATCTCCTTGTCGGTGTAAAGGGAATGGACCACCAGATCAAGCAATTGCTGGATCTCGGCTTGGAAGACATGCTTTTCAGGGGTCGTGTCGCTCATGAGTGGGGGTGGATGGTTGGATAGGGGCGGAGAATACCCATGATGAGCGGGCTGTCAAACTTCACCACATGCGCCGTCGTCCGCGACATCCTGATGTCCAATTGAACATCTGGCATGCCAGGGTGCCGGGTTCTTAGCAGGGCAGGGGAGGTCTATGACGGTGCCGCCGGGCGGATGGCGCTGGTCCACCACTGGAGCCGCGCCGCGACGAAATTTGCGGATGCGGAGCATCTGATAACGCGCGGCGGTTGCTTGGGTGGCTCATTGCCCAGACTTTGGCTGCGTCCTCCGGAGGCCGCGTCAATTATCCGCGGGCGTGAAAAAAACGCCGTCACAGTCGGATGCGCATGAATTTTCAGAATAAATGGCTAGCGCTTCGCCCGGGGAGCCTCCAGCATCCCGCCGCGTTTATGAAACATCTGAAACAACTTGTTCTGACAACAGCCTTATCGCTCGCGGGTGCGGGCGGCGCATTTGCGAGTGAGGCCGACCTGAAAATCCCCAAACTCGACTCCGTGACGTTTTCGTCGCTTGGTGGCGTGACCGGGCACACTTTGATGCTTGCGGGCATCGTGGTATGTATCCTTGGAGGGTTGTTCGGGCTTGTGCAATACAACCAAACCAAGGCCCTGCCGGTGCACCAGAGCATGGCCACGGTTTCCAACACCATTTGGGAAACCTGCAAGACCTACCTCTTCACCCAAGGCAAGTTCCTGGCGATCCTGTGGCTGCTCATCGCGGCGTGCATGATCTACTACTTCGGGGTGCTGCAAAAGAACACGCCGATGCATGTGGCGGTCATTCTCGCGGCGTCGGTGCTCGGCATTCTCGGATCTTACGGCGTGGCATGGTTCGGCATCCGCATCAACACGGTGGCCAATTCCCGCACCGCCTTCTCCGCGCTTAAAGGCGATCCGCTTGCCACCCTCGGCATCCCCCTGCGTTCGGGCATGAGCGTCGGCCTGCTGCTGGTCTGCGTCGAGTTGTTCTTCATGATCTGCATCCTGATCTTCCTGCCCACCGAGCTCGTCGGCCCCTGCTTCATCGGCTTCGCCATCGGTGAATCCCTCTGTGCCTCGGTGCTGCGGATTTGCGGCGGCATCTTCACCAAGATCGCCGACATCGGCTCGGACTTGATGAAAATCGTCTTCAAGCTTCCCGAAGATGATCCGAAAAACCCGGGCGTCATCGCCGACTGCACCGGCGACAATGCCGGCGATTCGGTCGGTCC
>JAPLUJ010000536.1 GCA_026397695.1 Verrucomicrobiota bacterium
CCCCCCACCAGTCGAAACTCACCGCCCCGTCGTCGCTCAGGCGCGGCGGGTGGTCAAGATCCACGCGCAGCAGATGGTTGTCGAGCCGGGCGGGAAGCTCGGCGGGCGTGCAGCGGAGATGCGCTGCTAGATGGTCCGCCATCGTGCCGGTGTAGTTGGTCTGCACCGGCAGGCGGTCCACCGGTTGCCGCCACAACGCGCGGCGCATGCGTTCTTTCGGAGTGAGGGGAGCCATCAAGGTCATGAATCGGGTGAAATGAAACGTCGCACACCCACGGTAACAGACCACCGGGCATGATACAGGGTGACTACTTTTTCCAACCGTTGAGTTGGATGATTTTTTCGATTTCCGGCAGTGCCGCGAAATCGGCGGGGAGGAACTTGAAATTCATGAGATATCTAACGGCATCGCGCATCTGGAGGATTTCGCCTTTTTTGGCCTCCATTTCGCCGGCGGGCGTCTTCTGGACCGCGGTGATCCATGCGGTGATGCCGGTTTGCACCAGGTTGAGGGTGGGGGGGTCCTGCTCATAACAGAGCGACTCCATGGAGCGGCGCAGTTGGGGCAGTCCTTGCAGTTTGGCGGCATCGGCGCGGAGGGTCGTGCCGATCTCCATCTTCTTGACGGTGGCGGTCTCGGGTGACATCACCCCCATGTCTCCGCCAGTGACGGCACGCGGCGGCAGCGGACGCAACCAAATGTTGCGATAGCGCACCGGGTTGCCGTGGTCCTGCAGCTTGAGCGGACCTTTATCAAGGAGCGGATGATCCTTGCTGCGGCGCCGGTGACCGCCGCCGCCTTCCAGCGGCGTGGAGTCTTGCACCACCACTCCATTCAGCAGCACGGTGTAGCGGCCGCTGTCAACCATCTTGTCATCCTGATAGACCGGACGCCGGAAGATGATATCATAAACCTGCCATTCGCCGGGCGGGCGGAGGGCGTTGGCATGGGGCGGATTGACACCATAGACCGATCCGGCGGCGCCATCGGCGTAGGTCGGATTGTTATAATTGTCTAACACCTGGATCTCGGTTTGGCCCATGAGGAAGACGCCGCTGTTGCCGCGTCCCTGGCTGTTGCCCGCCACCTTCGCGGGAGCCGCCCACTCGACGTGCAATTGGCAATCGCCGAAGGATTCCTTGGTGCGGATGTAGCCGGACCCGGGCACGCACTGCATGGCGCCGTCCTTGACGATCCACTTGGTGGGTTCCGCAGGAGTTTTGTCAGCCTCCCACTTGTCAAGCGTGGCGGGGGTGCCATCAAACAAGATGATGGCATCCGACGGCGGGCGTCCGGGTTGATCGTTAGAACTGAAAGTGCCCGGCGTGACCACGGGCGGCTGCGGGCGATTCATGTCGTGGACGGCCCACGGATGCGTGGCATCCGGCGGATCGCCGTAGAACGGGCCATCGGCAAGAACCGGGGCGGCGGTGAAAACGAGGGCGGACAGACGGATGACGGCGGCAGTGGAACGGTGCAACATGGCCTTGGTTTATACCCCGCCTGCCGGGCTGGCAAGTCACGCAAAAAAACACGCTCAAAAAAATGTTGCCGCTACTGTGGAAATGTGATTCTGTGAATCCGCCATGAAAAACATTACCATTAGCGTGGACGATGAGCTTTACCGCTTGGCGCGAATCAGGGCTGCGGAACGATCCACCTCTATTTCCGCCATGTTCAAATCATTCCTCATGCGTCTTACGGAAAGTGACGGGACCATGACTGAATTCCAACGTCTTCAACGTGAAGAGGAAGAACTTCGCACTGAATTACGCGCCCATCGTTGCAGCCTCAATTCTGCCAACAACCTCAACCGCGACGATCTGCACGACCGCCATGCCCTTCGTTGATACCAACATCCTGCTTTACTCGCTCGATTTCGAACCCGCACAACCCGCCAAAGCCGCCATCGCCACGCAAATCCTGACCCGCCCCGACCTCGTCCTCTCCGTGCAGGTGCTCCAAGAGTTTTATGTACAAGCCACCCACGCGCGGCGCCCCGACGCCCTGTCCCATGACATCGCGACACGCTTGATCCAGAAATGGCTCCGTTTCCCTGTCCATGAAAACACCCTCGCCGTGCTGCAGTCGGCTCTGGTTCTTAAAAATCGCTATCAGATTTCCTTTTGGGACGCCACCATCCTCGCCGCTGCTAGAGCTGCCCACTGCCGTGAGGTTTTCACTGAAGACCTCAATCACGGCCAAGACTACGACGGGGTCATCGTGGTGAATCCATTCCTTGTTTGCTGAATCAATCCCCCTGCAATCATGTGCATCATCGGGATGATCAATGAGCTCGGAAGTGAATCATAACACATGGTTCCTAGCGCCTCAACGGGGCGTCTATCACTCCTTCACCGGCTCGGCACGCGGGGTGGCTATGGGCGGGGCGGGCTCGACCGGGGTGGCTTTCGGCACGTCGGGCAAGGGAGGGATGTCATTGACGGGGGCCGCCCGGGGAGGTGCCGGTTCGGCGTGTGGCGGCACCGGACCCTCTGCTACGGGGGGCGCGCTTTGCGGTTTGATCGGCACGGCCTTGGGCGGTGGAGGCTGCGTGGTTTCTGTTTTCGGCGGCGGGGTTTTCCTCGGTCGTGCCGCGGATCACCAACGGCTCGTAACGCCCGAAGCCGCGGGTGCTGATTTTCGCAGCATCCAGCCGCATCGATTGCGTTAGATATGTTTTCACCGACGCGGCACGCCGCATCGAGAGATCGAGGTTGAACTCATCGCCGCCCACCAAATCGGTGTGCCCCTCGATCCAGCAATACAGGTTGGGATTGCGGTCCATCAGCAAGGCCAACTTCATGAGACCTACTTTGGCGCTTTCGCGGAGATCGGCGCTGTTGAATTCAAACAGCAGATCGCTTGGCAGCATCGTCTTTTTACCGAGCAGGATGTTAGGCGGGAGGTCTAACAGCGCATCCAGCGAGGCGATGCCATCGAGCGCGCCTTTCTCGACATTGCCGTTGGCCCCCCGCTTGATCAATGCGTCGGTATATTTCGCGAGTTCCTTGTCATCCATCTGCGCGGCACCTGGGTCCACCGTCACCTGGCCCATTTCGGCGGGCTTGAGGAGTTCGGGCGTGCGGCCGAATTCCGGCAGATCCGTGTCCACTTCAAGGTTGGCGGATACTTTCATGGCAATCGCGGCGGGATCCCCTTTGATCGCGGGGTTTTTCATCTGCAGCGCGTATTCCGCATCCTTGATATCCGGCTTGATGTCGATCAGCGTGTCCTTGGGTAACGCCGCAAGCAAATCAATCTCCTCCAGCAACGAGGCCGCGTCAACCGGAGGAATGACCACGTTTTCGGGCGGTGCCGGTTTCGCCAGTTCCATCGGCCGCACTTCCACTCGGCGCACGTTGACGGGCCCGGTGCTGAGTTCACGCGGCTGCTCGAAACGCAGCGCGATTTTCATCCGGTCCAGGACGAAAAAAACCGCGATGTGGAGGAGAATCGAGAGCAGCATCGCCACGGCCGCCCACCAGCCAAGGTGTTGCGGACCGGGCAACCGGTAGGTCCCCCCGTCACGCAATTCACTCCATGAATAGCCGTCGGTCATGAGGCCACTATACCCGAATCCCCGGCGCTGGCAATCACCGGTATCCTGCAAAGCCCGTTGCCTCAAAAATCGGCATTGCAAGTCGCCGGCGCACCTGTCATTTTGCCGCAGTCAATCTGCGGCTTTCATTCCGGACCGATTCCATTGCAAGATTTCCATGAAACGTGACCTTAAGTCAGGCGTCCGCCAGCCATCGACCCGTCCCGTCCCGGTGATTGCGGAGCGCATCCACGATCCGGTTGTGCCAGTTCCCCCGGACAAGGATCAAGCCACGCTGCGGTGGGCCTTGTGGATTGGGGGCTGCGCGGTGTTTGCGGTTGTTGTGGGTTTGGAAATGTTGAAACCCCCGGCACCGGCACCGCTTGCAGTGGAAACTCCACAGAACCGCCCGGCGGCACCACCGCCGGTCACACCGGTGATACCACTGCCCGCACAACCCGCTTCTCTAGCAGAAAAAACCCAGTCGGTCCCGCGTCCCGAGGATGCCCCGATTCCATTGCCGCCGGTTACTCCCGGCAACCGGGAAACGGTCGCGGAAAAACCCACCGAAGCCGAACGCCTGGCCGCCGAATCCGTGATGCTCCTGGCCGGCCCCGATGCGCAGCGCGACGCGGCGATCTCGCGTGACCAGGATCTGCTCAAACGCGCCATCCAGGGCAAGGCCTGGAATGCCTACCGCGGCTTGCTGGGAAAATCACTCAAGGCCAGCCTTGCAAAACTCGCGCCTGGCCAGGGCGTGAACCGCTTCGATGCGCTATGGCAGGAGCCGGTTCTCTATCAGGCATTGCTGCGCTGGAGAACCCTGGGATGTTTTTCCGAAGCCGACATCACCTCGTTAGTGACGGATGAATACACGGGCACTTTCATCAAGTGGCTGCTGCACAACAACAAGGCGATGGAAGAACTGTTGCTCACCATCCATCCCAAGGACAACAGTGCCAAAATGCTCAAGTTCTTCATGGACACCTGGCCGGTCAATGAGGACAAATACGCAAAATACTTCGCGCTTGCCGTGGCCTGCGCGGTGGTTTTCGACGAACCGATGGGCATCCCGCACCCTATCGGAAAAGCCAAGTATGGCGAAGAATCATCGGTCAATCCCTTGCAACGTTATCTGTGGTATGTGAAAAAGAACGAGAAGGGCAAACTGGCTGCCCCCGTGCACCATCAATCCGCCCGCGATCTCATCTGGGTGGTGTGCGCGCCGGTGAGCACCTCCGAACTCGAATGGTCGCTCGACAAGATGCAACTGCGCCGGAAAAACTGGGGACATGCCTATGGCATGGTCAAGTATCTGATGGAGCGTGCCGTCAATGGGCTCAATCCCTATAAGGAGTATTCATTTGCCGAGATCCTCAAGGAGGGCGGTGTGTGTGCCGACCAGTCGTATTTCTGCGTCAACACCGCCCGCGCCCAGGGCATCCCCGCCATGACCATCGGCGGCGAAACCAATAGCGGCGGCCATGCCTGGGCCGGCATCAAAATCGACTCTAACGAATGGACCACCGGCGTCGGCCGCATCGCCGGCGCTGCCAAAGGCCAGGCCGCCAACCCGCAAACCCGCGACGCGATCAGCGAACAGGAAATCCAGTTGTGGAACGACCGCTATCACCAGAGCCCGGTGGTCACCCTGTCCGTGTGGCGGCATCTGTGGCTGGCGGATTTCTTCGCCGCCACCGACAACGTCACCGACAACGCCGCGACCATCCACCTCGCGAACAACATCGGCCCAACGCCGAAGTTGAATATATCTTTCCCTATGGTCCCGAGGGGGATGCCAAACGCACGCTCCTGCGCGAACGCCGCAGAATCGAACGCGATTCCGGCGAACAAAAGGATCTCATCGCCAACTCTCTCAAGCGCGAAGCCGAGGTGATCATGAAACTCGGCGGCCCGGATGCCAAACGTGATATCAGCCGCCTCTATGATCGCGCCCTGCGCGACTACGGCGGCAGCATCACCGGATTCAAAATCATGGCCGAGGATTATTTCGGGTACCTCAAGGATGACAAGGAACTCGCCCACAAGGCCGCCCGCGATATCGAACTCGCCTTCAAACGCGTCGTGGAAACCGGCACCACGAATTGGTTCCGCGCGACCACCGAGGCCTCCATCTATAAGATGATTTGCGGCTACTACCGCAGCGCCGGTGATCCGGACCGCGCCGAGTTGCTGGAAAAACGCCAGGAACTTCTCGTCCGCCGCGCGAAACGCGCCGCACTCTAATCCCACGCTGCCAGTCCAAAGGTGGCGCACTCTCGATGAGGGTGGCATGTCCAAGAGGAGTCGACCTAACAGACAAAGGCGCGTCACGAGGAGTTATCACGACACGCTGGCAATGTATCAGCATCACGGGAAGGAATGGGAGATGTGGAATAAACAACTCAAGTCCGTGCTTCCTCCCATGCAGAGCACCACCGGACCCTCCCCGTTAGGTCGGCTTGACGAGGCGTGATTTCCGGGTTTCCAGATGCGGCAGTTAGGGTCAATCACGGGCCTTCAAAACACTCACCAGATCGAGTTTGGCCAGCATGCGACTGACCAGCGCGAAGGACAATACGGACGCCGTTAGCACCACGATCACGGCGATCGAGTAGGTGGAAGAACGGATCAGGATGGGCAGGCGCACGGTCTCGGTGCTGAACGAGGACATGATGAACAACGCCAACCCGCGCCCGAACAGCAGACCGATCGGCAATGCCAGCAACACCAAAACCGCCAACTCGCCGACTAACACACCGCGGACTTCCGCCAAGCTGAATCCGACAACCCGTAATGTCGCCAGCTCGCGGCTGCGTTCGGATAGAGCGATGCGCGCGCTGTTATACACCACCCCGAAGGCGACAATCACGGCAAGCACGAAGTAGAGCTTGCGGATGATCCCGATGCTGTGCCCGGTGGTCTCACGGAAGGCCGCGAGTTGGTCGCGCTTGACCATCACGAACGCGGAACGCGGCGTGTCCTTCACCGCGCGCATGAACTCACCCCAACGTTGCTGATCCACCGTGAGATAGGCGCCGTTGACGGTATCGCCCTCCTTGAGGATGCGCTGCAACGCCGCAATGTCCATATATGCGGACACCCCCGCGAAATCCGTCACCAACCCGCGGATCGGCACGTCCACCGCCGCCCGGCGGCCTTCTAACACTTCTACCCGGACCTCGTCGCCGCTCCGCACGCCGAGGATTTCCGCGAGTTTTGCGGACATGAGCAAGCCATCCTCCGGCATCACCAGCGGGCGTTCCTGGTCATCAAGCAGGTGGTTCAGGTCCGCCCGTCATGGAAACCCTTGCCGGACGCCGGCTCTGTTAGAAACACGGCGACGTCCTGGCGTTGCGCGCTGTTCCACTGGAAGGTGAGCAGATAGTCGATGCTGTCGCTCATCGCGCCGGGCAACACCATCAAACTGGTGGCCAGTGCAAGACCACAACAAGTGAACACCGCCTGCCACGGACGCCGCTCGATGTTGCGCAAGGCCATGCGGAAAACCGGACTGAACAAGCGCGTCAGGCCGATGCGTTCGAAGAGCGAGGGTTGGAAATCCGCGGGAGGTTCCGGCCGCATCGCCTCTGCGGGTGGCAGCTTCACCGCCTGCCACACAACACTCAGCACGCCTAACACCGAAGTCCCGAGACTGATCAATAGAGCAACGCCCAGAGCGCTGTAATCCATCCGGAAAACAAGCGATGGAAAACGGAAAAACAAGGTGTAAAGATCCACAAGCTGTGCTCCTAACAAGCGGCCGGCCGTGCCGCCGATGAGGGTGCCTAACACGCCAATGACCAACACGAACTTGAGATAGTGGATGCCAACCTGGCGCGACGAATACCCGAGCGCCTTCATCTGGGCGATTTGCTCGCGCTGCAAACGCACGATACGCGCCAGCACGGCATTGACCATGAATGCCGCCACACTCAGAAAGACTAACGGATAGATGAATGACAGCGAGTGCAGCACCCGCAACTCGTCATCCAGGCGCTGGACAGACGCCTGGTCCTTGCGGGTGTACGCGCCGCCCGCGCCATACGGGGCGAGCACCCGGTCCATCTCCGCGATGACCGGCGCGGCCGCAGCCCCGGGCGCAAGATCGATGCAGACATCGTTGAATGCGCCATCCAGATTGTAGGCCACAGCCAGCGCGTGGTAGTTCATCCAGATCACGCTGAAGCGCTTGTGGTCCGGCAGGGTTTCGCCGGCGCGGGCTTCGAACACAAACTCGGGTGACAGCCCGATGCCGCAGATCTGCAGGGTTTCGCGCCGTCCATTGATGACCGCCACCAGCGAGTCGCCGGGTTGCAGGCCGTTGGCAAGGGCGAAGGACTCGCCTAACACCACCTCGCGCCGGTTGTCCGTGAGCGGAAACCTGCCGCTGCGCAGAAACACCAGGTTGAGCTTTTGCGCCGCTCCGTCTTCCGGCAGCGAAATGATGTGGCCGGTGGCCGGTGCTGCCAGACCGGGCAGATCGAGCGTCACATCCACCACCACGCGCGTTTCCACCGTGGCCACGCCGGGCAACGTGGTCAAGCGCTCCGCCACGGACAACGGCGCACGTTTCAAAACGGCGAAGATATCCGCCAGCGCGTATTGCTGATAGTACGCGGCGCGGGTCGATTCCAAGGTGAGAATCAAACTGCGCGTCATGATCATCATCGCCAGCCCGCACGCCATCACCAGACTCACCGCGAGAACCTGGCCCTTCATCCGGCCGAGGTCGCGCAGCAGTTTCCTATCTAACGTGTCGAGCATGGTTGCAGGTGGGTATTCCACTGGAAATGCGGACAGTCCGCAATCACCGAAACCCGCATGGTTCTCCTGTCGGTGTCGGACAAAAAAGTTAAGGCCATGTCATAAGGTTTATCAATTGGACGCTGGAGCGTGTCTAGGAACCATGACATGGATCCGTATGACCCAGGAAAGCATGCGTGTCAACGTCATGGGCATAAGGGTTTCAGCTAATTCTTCAGGGCCGAAGGCCCAGCCATATAACAGCCTAGGCCAAAGGCCTGGGTTTCCGCGCACCCAGGGAATTCCAAGGGCTGAAAGCCCGCAATAGAGGACATTTGATGGGCCATCCAACGTCTGTTAGGTCGGGCCTTCAGCCCTCAATATTCATGGTGATGCCATGACCCAGGGCGTTGCCCTGGGCTGGTATGGAGCGGGCCTTTGGCCCTTGAATCCCTGCGAATTAAAGACCTTTGGCGACGTAGGAGAGCCTGCGCGGTGTGGCATTCCTCATCTGCGCCGTCGAGGTAGGAGTAGCGCCGGGCGGGAGTGAGGCGTTCTTCGGGTTTGATACGCCCGGTTTTCAGATCGCGCTTGGTTTCATACTCCATGCGGACGAATGAGAAGCGCCAGGCCTTTGGCGTCCGGTGCGACAAAGGCCACGAGGGCGGCTTGCTTGTAGGAATTGTCCTCGAGCAGGCTACGGTTCGAGGGGTATGGCCAACAGAAGCCCGTGAGAGGTAAAGGGCTTGAAATCTGCGGTGTTGAGAGTGGCGAGAGGCACTTGCTGGGAGATGGCAGCGGCGGCAATCATGGCATCCACCCGCAAGCGTCGCGGGCGATCTGCGGCATTAAAAAGCAGGGCTGCAACCTGTGCCTGAGCGGCTGCAAACGGGATGATGCCCCCCTTGAGAAAAGCCATCATGGTATCGATCTGAGCGGCTGTGACAGGACCGCAAAGAAATTCATACCAAGCGGGAGCTGCCGTGCAAAACGTCTCCCCCGCTGCGACCCAGGCGAGAAGGTGACGGGATTCCGGACGAGCCTCGATCACTCCGCCTATCAGAAAGTTCGCGTCGAGGCAAATCACTCGCCCCTCCAATGTTTCCTGTCTTCATACACTTCAGCGATGTAGGCGTTTCCCTTTTCGAGATCAAGCCCCCCCCCCGAGGCGAATAGTGCTCGCAGCATGGCGGCCGGGTCGGGATTCTCGGCTTGTTTAGGGTTTTCTGCTTGCTCGACGGAACGCCGCACAACTTCGGCCTGCGAAACATCCCAGCGAGCGGCTAGGCGTTTGAGGCGTTGAGCCGTAGCTTCATCCAAGGCGAAGGTTGTTCTGTGAGTCATCGTTGGCACACCATCACTACACACCATTGAAGCGGCCTTGTCAAGGCAAGGAGGAGGAAAGAATGAGTTCGCGGGGTGCGGGGGCCTCGTCCTATTGGCGCTTTTGCGGGACGGCGACGAGGTATTTGAGTTCGCTCTTGGTCTGCTTCTCGTCCCCTTCCGCGCTTTCCTTGGAGTTGATTTTGTCGAACAGGCTGCCTGACCTCGGTCTCCGACGCGTACTCGAAGAAGAGTTCCACCGCTTCGTGCAGGTTCGCCTTGGCTTCCTCCACGGTCGCGCCTTGGGAGGCCACGTCCAACTCCGGGCATAGGGCGACGAAACCGCCGTCTTCACGGGTCAATATCGCTGTGAGTGTGTG
>JAPLUJ010000695.1 GCA_026397695.1 Verrucomicrobiota bacterium
CCTTCCAAGGGGCCAGCCAACGACAATGCAAGCGCCAATCTCAATTATTTATCTGACCCTCTATAAGCGGAACATGGTCCTGTCCGGTGGTCGGCTCAGCGCAGTCCGCGCAGCAGCAATTCGGCGTTGGTTTTGGTGGCGCGGAGGTTGGCGAGCAAGTTGGCGATGGCGTCACCGATGGGCAGTTGGGCGAGTTGTTTGCGCAGGTCGACGACTTTGAGGAACTCGTCGGGGTGATAGAGTCGGTCGTCGTTGCGGGTGCCGGATTGGGGGATGTGGATGGCGGGGAAGACGCGGCGTTCGGCGAGTTCGCGGTCGAGGCGCACTTCCATGTTGCCGGTGCCCTTGAACTCCTCGAACACCACATCGTCGAGGCGGCTCTCGGTTTCGATGAGGGCGGTGGCCAGAATTGTTAGGGATCCACCTTCTTCGACGTTGCGAGCGGTGCTGAAAAACTTGCGGGATTTCTGCAGGGCCAGCGGGCTGAGGCCGCCGGAGCCGATCGGGCCGCCTTGCATGGCGGAGTTATGGCCGCGGGCGAGGCGGGTCAGGCTGTCGAGCAGCAGGATCACATCCTTGCCGAGTTCGACGAGGCGTTTGGCGCGCTCGAGCACGAGATCGGCCAATTGGGCGTGGCGGCGAGGGGCTTCATCGAAGGTGGAGGCATAGACGCGCGCGCCGACGGTTTCCTCGAAATCGGTGACTTCCTCCGGGCGTTCGTCTAACAGCAGGATGATCAACTCGGCAGCGGGATGGTTGAGACGGATCGAGCGGGCGATCTGTTTGAGCAGGATGGTTTTGCCGCCGCGCGGGGGGGCGACGATGATGCCGCGCTGGCCCTTGCCAAGCGGGGCGATGAGATCAATGACCCGGACGCCGAGGAAATCGTTGCCCTCGCCTTCGAGGTGGATCCGTTGGTCGGGGAAGAGCGGGGTCAGGCGGTCGAACTCGGGCGGTGGCTGATAGTTGGCGAGCGGGGTTCCCTCGACTTCGAGCACTTCATGTCCTGATAGATATTTATCCCGCTCGCGCGGGGCGCGGACGCGGACTTTGATCCACTGGCCGATGCGCAGGCCGAGATCGCGGAGCATATGGGTGCCGAGGTGGATATCATCCGGTCCGGGGCGAAAGCTACGCTGGGGATCCCTGAGCATGGCGAAATTCTCCTTGGATTGTTCGAGCACGCCCTCACAGACGAGACCAACACCTTCGTGTCCGTAGTAACAAAGGAGTTCGTAAACCAACTGGCTCTTCGAGATGCCACCTTGGATACGAGCGGGTGAAGCTTCGGCCAGCGCCTGAAGATCGGCGAGGGATTTGAGACGGAAAGAGTTGATGTTGATGGAAACCGGGACTGACGGAATGCCTGTGGCGGTGAGTTCAGCCGGCGCGGCTGGGGCTGCGGATAGATGGGCGAGGGACATGAGGAAATCTTGGGCGAAACGGCGGATTTGGGCACGGATGACGGCTTGGGGGCCTTCGTTCCAGAACACCACATCCGCCAGCGACATTTTTTTCTGGACCGGGAGTTGGGCGGCGAGGATGGACTCTATCAGGATGTCATCGAATCCGCCGCGCGATTGGAGTCGTTGGATTTGAGTGGCGCGGGAAGAAGCGACGACGAGCACCAGGTCTTGGCCGAAATCAAATCCCTTTTCAAAAAAGAGCGGAACATCGGCGATAAACAGTTGCGCACCCCGTGTAGCAGCCTTTTCCAGAGAATCAAGACATTCCTGTCTGATGCGGGGATGGAGGATGGTTTCCAGGCGCAGCCGGGCCGCCGGATCGGCAAACACCCGGCCGCGCAGGAAATGGCGGTCGATGCGGCCATGGGAGTCGAGGGCCTGTTCGCCGAAGGACTCGGCAATGATGGCAGCCACCTCCGGGTCCGCTTCCAACATACGGTGCACGGCCGCATCGCAATCGAAGATCACGATGGATGACAACCACTCGCTGAGCAAGCGGCAGACCGTTGATTTGCCGGAGGCAATTCCACCCGTGAGTGCCATTACTTGCATAGGTCGGAGCATCCGAGGATCGGAGAGAGGAATCAAGCAGAGATGACGTGCGGAGCCTGCCAGCGCCGCACGTCGGATGATCGGGTGAGAGTCGAAGACCTCACGGAGGCGGCAGATCGAGTGGCGGAAGAACCCCTGCGCCAGGATCCGAACTTCCTCCAGTGGGCACGGGCACCGAACTCTCCGCATCGGCACCGCGGAGCGGGCGACCGGTTGCGTCGATGATCTGCGCGGTGACGAAGACAATGAGATTGCTCTTGATCCGGTTCTCCGAGTTGGTCTGGAAGAGGCGACCGATGATCGGAATGTCACCGAGGATAGGCACCCTGTCCTCCACTTTCTGGACATCTTCGCGCATCAGTCCGCCGACGGCGACGGTATAGCCGTCATAGATGGTGAGCGCGGTGTTGACCCGGCGGGTCGAGAACACCGGCATTTCAATGCGGTTTTCGGTCAGGACATTGGTGACCGGGTTGCCTAACGCGTCGGTGGATGTTGATTGGATCGGGCTGCCGTAGTTGATGAAACCTTCGAACTCGACGATTTCCGGAACGAAGCGCAGGTCGATCACGAAATCGTTCACCCCGATGGTGGGTTCGATTTCGAGGGTGACACCGGTATTGCGGGTTTCGAACGCAGTGGGAGTCGAGGGGGTGACGGGGAAGCCGCCGCCCTGATTGCCGCCGGCGATGCCGCCGCCGATACCGCCGCCGATACCGCCCTGGATGCCGCCGCCGAATTGCTGGGGAATTTGCGGGGGTTCGTATTCGGTCGGGTAGATGAATTCACGGATGATTTCGATCGTGGCTTTCTGGCCCGACTTCGCGAGAACGCTGGGAGCCGTCATGATGTCGGCTCCTTTTTTCTGCGAAAGTCCGCGCATGATCATCTGCACCTGGCCATCGGTGAACAAACCGGTGAGACTGAGGATGCCCGGAGCCACTGCCGTGTTTTGGGCGGTGCGGTTCGGGTTGTTCAGGATCGAGTCGATGCTGTCGCGGGTGATCGCCTGGGAACCCGAGCGGGTGCATGGCATCAATATTGTTGCGGTCGATCGCCGTATCACCGGAACGAAGTCCGTTGGTGACGACGTTGGAGTTGACCTTGGCGGCATTTAGAGCTGGCACTCCGGGGATGCCCATGCCGTCCACCGGGCTGATGAAGTCGCCACCGGTGCGCCCGGGTTGATTTCCTATGGTGCCGCCACCGGCGAAGATATTGTTAGAAAGGCCGAACGGGGTGACGATCCAGTCGAAGCCGAGTTCGTCGTTGTTTTCCTGGGTTATTTCGACGAACTTGGTGGTGATTTTCACCTGTCTGGCGGTTTTGCTGCCGCTTTCCACGAGTTGTTCCACCTTATCGAGTTCGGTGGGGGTATTGGTGACGAGAAGCATGCCGTTGGCACTCAGGGTGGCGGAAGTTCCTTCGGGGAAATTAATCCCGGCATTCTTGAGCAGTTCGAGAATCGGCTTGCGAGCTGCCAATTTTTTGGTACCGCCGGCAGCGGGAGTGGCGAAGGGATCCGCTGCGGCGGGCGCTCCGCCGCCATCGTCGCCACTGCTGAGGGACGAGATGAAATCGGGAGGTACCGGAAATGAGCGGGTGAAGATATCCTCGCCGGACTCGGTCTGGGGCACGAGCGTCACTGCGAAATCGTCCACTTTGTAACGGAGTTTGACTTGATCGCAGATATATTTGAGAGCGACGGCAAGGGGCACGTTGCGGATCCGGAGTTCTTTGACGCGGAGGGAACCCGGGTCGCTGACGGGCACGGCGGGCACGGCGGCATCCGGTGCGGGCGCGGTGGCGTCAACCCCGGTATCGGTTCCCGTCACGCCGGGAGCCCGGGGGCGGCGGACGACGAAGTTGACACCCTTTCTGGCGGGGTCGAGTTCGAGGGTGTCGAGTTCGGCGGCACGCATGCGCAGGAAGTCGATGGCTTCCTCCACGGTGGTATCATCGAAATCGATTTTAGGAATGATGATGCGGCGGAGTTTTTCGGTGATATAGGCGACGCCGCCGACATTTTCCTGAAGTTTTCCGGTATCGGTCGGAAGGTTCAGGTTGTTGATGGGAACGGAGAGTTCCCAAGCGGCATCCACTTGCGCGAGAAGTTCGGCGCGGGTGTGGTCGTAAGCGGCGCGGTAGTAGTCTGACTTGGCTGTGGCGAGACGCTCAAGGCCGCGGCGGGCGGCGGAGTTGTAGGGATCGGAGCGGAGCACTTTTTCGTATTCGCGCTTGGCTTCGTCATATTTACCGAGGTTGTAGTTGCCCTCGGCGGTGTAGAGGGCGCGGCGGACCTTATCGATGTTCTGGGTGTGCTCGTGGGTCAGGGCGGGATTGGTGCGGATCGGATCGTCGAGATAACCGAGTTCACGCTTGGCGGCGGCGTTGTTAGGATCCACGGCGAGAACTCCTTCGAGCAGTGCGCGCGCCTCGGCGTATTTGCCGACCTTGCGGTGTTGCATCACCAGAGCCACGCTGGCATCGCTTTTATGGGCGATGATGCTGAGGCGGCGATCCGCGTACAACGGCGCATCCGGCACCTTGGCGAGAGCCTGGGTGTATTTGTCCACAGCCTGCTGATAGTCGCCCTTGGCATATGCTTCACGGCCTTCGGCGAGCAGACGGTCACCCTCGGCGATCGCGTTCTGGCGGCGGGTCATTTCGCGCTGGGCGAGGTCGCTATAACGGTTATTGGTTTCGCTGGCATTCGTCACGGAAATGGTCACGGGCATAGTGGATGCCAAGGCCATTAAGGTGATAGAGGTGCGGGTGGATAGATGTGTGAGCGTCTTTTGCATGGTGAGCTGAGGTTTTCTGGCGATGTTTTCGAGGTTTGGAAAGCGATTTCTTGAAAGATTTCAATCGTTCTTCTGTGCAACGCTGCCTTTGTTGATTTTGAGGGACTTGAGAGCGCCCTGGGCATCGGTGTATTCCACCGTGACGGACTCGGGATCGACCTTTTTGAGGAGGAAATCCTTTTTCGGGGCATTGGGAGGCAGGGCGAAGGTGGTGTATTCCTCGACCTTGAACTCGGTGCCGTTCAAGCCTAGCGCCTCCAGCGAGAAGACGGCGGTCCGGTCGTAATGCAGGAAGTCGTTCTTGCGTATTTCCAGAATGGGCGAGGGAAGCTCGTAAACCGCGCCCTTTTTGTTAGGACGCTGGTCTTCGATGCGGACGATGGTAACCTCCATTTCGACGTGGGTTTTCGGGCTCATCTCCTTGCGAACTTCAGAGCCTAACAACTTGAAGCGTTTGGCCATCGGACCCTTAGAGAAGAACACTTCGTTGGGCGCGATCATTTCCCCGGGAGGGTTTTTGTTGAGTTGTTTTTTGGAGTCCTCGTAAGAGAATGGGAACTTGCCGCCATCACCATATCCCGGGCGGATCACCCATGCCAGGCTCTCGTCCTTGACATACATGAGTTTGGCGATGAGTGCGGGAAACGACTTGCTGTCGGTCGGATCGGTTTTCGCGAGAAACTCCTCCATGTTGCTGAAACCGTCGCTATCGGGGTCGCGTTTTGGCGAGTCGGCGAAGCCGGGGTCCAGACGGTGTTCCAGCCACCATGTGTTAGGGATTGGGGGATGGATGGGCGGGCCGGTGAGAGGATCCAACGGTTTGTCGGGATTGCTGTTAGAGAGGAACAGGGCAATTCCGGTGAAGAGGTCCACCGGGCGATCTCCGGCCATGCCCTGAGTCAAGGAATGGTCGAGTTTCATGGACTGGAGGGCCTTGGGGATCAGATCGGCAGCGGAGACTGCGGTGTCGTTAATGCCCGCCCCTTTGGGAACGTATCCAAAATCCTCTTTCACGCCGTCGGATTTTGTCCAGCCGAGCACGGCGAGGCCAAGAGCCATCACAATGGCACCGGCCAGCGCGACTTTTTCGTAATTCTTTGAAAACCAGGACATGGTTGGGAAAGGGCTGGAATCAGGGTTAAGGAAGTTTCTTCAGGGGCAGGAATTGCATGAGGTCGAGCCGGAGGAAGACCTGCACTTCCTCATGGCCGAGGACTTGCGAGAGAATGCGGGTGGACTCACCCGTGGCAGGAGCGGGAATAGCGGCGGGGAGAGCGGGCGCGGGAATAGCGGCGGGAGGTGCTGAGGCGGGGGGCTTGGCAGGGGTTGTGCCAGGGGCTGTGCCAGGGGCGGGTGCAGGGGC
>JAPLUJ010000242.1:0-4584 GCA_026397695.1 Verrucomicrobiota bacterium
TTGTCTCTAGCGGCTTTGGCGAGATCCACGGCTTTGTGGGTGGAATTCGCCGCGATGCCCGGAATGATCGGCGTGTTCGGCAACGCTTCAATATAGGTTTTTTGCAAGGCGATCTTTTCCTTGAACGAAAGCGTGGCACCTTCGCCGAGCGATCCGTGGGGGACGATGGCGGTGCAGCCGTTTTCGATCAGCCATTTGCCGTGCTCGGCCATCAGGCCGTGGTCGATGGTGAGGTCGGCGTTGAACTGGGTCAGGGTGGCGGGCATCACGCCCTTCCATTGGATAGACATGGGGATATGGAGTTGATGTTAGATAGATGTTGGAATGCCGTGGCGGAAAGGGTCGGTGGGGTTGAAGATATAGGTGGCTTCGCCGTTCACCCAGGCACGCCCGGAGACGTGGGGAATGAGCGTGCCATCGGGCAGTTCTTCGACGGTGCCGTGAAATACCGTGTCGAGGATGCCGGCCTGGCGCCAGATTTGACCGGGCTTGAGTTGGCCTGCGGCATGCAGGCAGGCGAGTTTCGCGCTGGTGCCGGTGCCGCACGGCGAGCGGTCATAGGCATGGCCCGGGCAGAGCACAAAATTCCGGCTGTCGGCCACGGCTGGATCAGCGGGCGGGCCGAAAACTTCAATGTGATCGATTTCCATGCCATCATTGCCGGTGATGCCATGGGCGGCGAGTGCATGCCGCACCGATCCCGTGAAATGTACCAGCGCCTCAAGATTTGCAAATTCCACGGCAGGGCCTTGTCCATTGATGAGGAAAAACCAATTTCCGCCCCACGCGATGTCGCCGCGGACGGTCCCCCAACCGGGCACCTCCACTAACACATCGGCGGCTTTTCGATAGCTTGGAACATTGGCGACTTCCACCGCGTGATCCTCGCGCAGGGTGGCGACGACCACCCCGACGGGCGTGTCGATCCGGTGGGAGCCCACGCCGATTGTTCCCATGTGGGCGAGGGTCACGGTGAGGCCGATGGTGCCGTGGATGCACATGTTCAGGGTCGAGTGGTTGTTGAAAAAGATCACGCCGCACAGGCAATCCGGCTGATATGGTTGGCAGAGCAGAGCCCCGACCATGGCGGCGTGGCCGCGGGGTTCGTTGCACACCGCGCTGCGCAACCAGTCGTGATCGTGCTGCAGGCGCAGCGCGCGTTCGGCTAACGGGCCGCGCCCCAAATCCGGTCCGCCGGCCACCACGACCCGTGTGGGTTCGCCTTCCGTGTGCGAGTCGATGACGTGAAGCGGTGCTTGTTTCATCTCGTGTCCCTGATATATCACCACGGTCTAGGCGAATGCGCTAGCAGGAACTTCCGAATTCGCATAAGAAGACCCCGCCCCCACAGTATGTACCCCGCCACCGCACTCCGGAAATCCTTCTTCGAATCCATCGGCGGACTCTTGCCCGTGGACCGGCTGTTTGACGGGGTGCCCGACATTGTCTTCTTTGTGAAGGACGCCCGCGGCCGTTACATGGCGGTCAATGACACGCTGGCCGCCCGCTGTGGGCTTGCCAACAAGGACGAGGCCATCGGTCGCACCGCCGAGGAATTGTTTCCATCGCCACTCGGGGATGCTTTCGCCCAACAGGACCGGGACATCCTGCGCGGTGGTTCCGGCATCCGCGATCATTTGGAGCTCCATCTCTATCCCGGCGGCCGCCGCGGATGGTGCCTCACCTTCAAGGAACCCATCCCCGGAAAAAACGCCGGGGTCGCAGGAATCTGTGGCATTTCCCGCGACCTCCACGCGCCCGGTGCCACCGACGGCGACTTCGCCGCCATGTCCGCCGCGACCGACCACATCCATCGCCACTTCGACGAAGCACTGCGCCTCCCCGCCCTCGCGGAAATGGCCGGTCTATCGGTCTATCAGTTTGACCAGCGCATCCGTGCGCTGTTCCACGTCACGGCCGGCCAATATCTCGTCAAAGTGCGCATCGATGCGGCCTGCAAGCGCCTCACCGGCTGCGACGAACCGATCATCCGCATCGCCCTCGCCTGCGGCTACTCGGATCAATCGGCATTTTCGCGGCAGTTCAAACAGGTGGTGGGCATCAGCCCGCTGGCGTATCGCAGGAAATTTCGGAACACCTGACCTCGCGCGAAAGTCAACGTAGCTGGTGACCGTGAAATCAAGGATGTTGATGGGCGGGGTTTCACGGCGGACGGAGTTGTGAGCGTGATACCAAATTGCGGCGCATGGCTCCGGACAGAACGCCCGGTTCATGAAGAGTGAATGCATCGAGTGGGACATCCTGATGTGCGATAGGTGGAGCATCGAGACATGCCAAGCGCATCTTTCCCCACTACTATAAGCATCTGCTGAGATTTTTAGTCTAGCAAGAAAAGATGCCACTGGCGCAACCCTGCCCTTATTCGAAAGTCCATGGCCTGATTCCTGCGGTGCCGGATATTCCCAACAAAATGCGCGGCCAAGCCTCACTCATAGACCTTCGAGCCTATCGATCCGCCCTGGCAGGCGATCAAGGAATGGATTGCCGGCGCTCCGCTCTGGCCATGCCGCCTGCAAGATCCTCCTCCGGAGCTACCAACAAGCAATTTCCCAGCAATAAAAGCCGCGTTCTTCTTCGCGGAAGTCGCAGATCTCAGCTGTCTCATTACCGACCAAGCCGCTGACGAGGAGGTCGTCGAGCAACACCAAGGGCGTGGGGTCGAGGTGCTTCAAGACGTTTGATGCCTTGCCTCGCCCCGGCAAGCAATCCGGGATCACGCCCCCGTGTTCCGGCTGACCCTTTTTTCTCGCTTTTTATCGGAGGATGAATTAACTGGGCTCTTCCATGGATTTCCTCCAACCCTATCGCGCCGCAGCGTCCTCAGCTTCTACCATGGTTCGACTGTAAACTTCCCAAGTCGTGAAAACACCGATTGAATCAATAGTATTCTTCTTCGTCGCCTCCCTGCTCGGGGCGACAGGCCAGTTTCTCTACAAGTCTGGTGCCGCACGCGCCGGGACGGGCATGTGGAGTTATCTATTCAACCTGCGCCTGCTTGGAGGCGTCGCGTGTTATGTCGCGGTCATGGTACTCTTCATCGCGGCATTCAAACGCGGTGGCGCACTGTCGGTGCTCTATCCGATCTACGCTTCGAGCTTCATTTTTTCCGCGATCGGTGCCTGGTGGATCTATGGAGAACCACTTCGCGCCGTGAACTTCGCAGGCATGGCCCTGCTGGTCGTCGGCATGTGCCTTATGGGATGGAAACCCTTATGACGAAAGAAGACTATACGCCCGAGCGCCGTCCGCTGGTCGCAAGAAGCTGGAGTGCATCCCATGCCGCTGCCACATGGATGGCGGCGCGGTTGCCGGATTTATTGCCAGTCTCGGAGCGGGCGTGGCGCTGTGGGCCAGCAATGAGCGATCTCAAACCACTCTCCTTTTGCTTGCGGCGTGCATCCTCATCCTCATGCGTGGCATGTGCAACATGCTCGATGGCATGGTGGCTGTTTCCACCGGCAAGGCGTCACGCTGCGGGGAACTCTTCAATGAAGTGCCGGATCGCCTATCCGACAGCGTGACTTTTGTGGGAGCTGGCTACGCCCTCGGCGGTATTCCTGAACTCGGATACATCGCGGCGATCGCGGCAGTCTTCACCGCCTATGTGCGCGTACAAGGTTGCGCGCTCGGTACACCTGCTGATTTCGGCGGTCCGATGGCGAAGGTGAACCGGATGTTGCTGATCGTGGCGGCGGCGCTCTACACGGCCTTCGCCCCCGCATCTTGGCAGCCGTCGCTTGCGGTGGTTCCGAATGCAGGTACCTTCGCACTAGCATTGGCAATGATCATCGCGGGATGTGTCGTGACCGCCGCCCGGCGTCTGCGGCGGGCGGCACAAACGCTGGAGGCCAGTCGGTCATGAGCAAGCCGACGGCAGAGCGTTTTTTTGGTTACGAGGACGCCTTCGCGCATCCCTTGACCCGTGGCAGCATCGTTTTGCTGGTGGTCTTGCTCATGGTCACGCCGCTGATCTTCGTGACCCTGCGCCGGACAGTTGGAATTTCCGATGGCACCTATAACGAACTCTGGGCGCGGTGGCGCTCGTGGATTTGGGTCAGCCTCGGGTTGATTGTCCCCATCCTGCTAGGGGCGGCTTGGGTCATCGCCGGTGTTTTTGTGCTCAGCCTTCTCTGCTTCAGGGAGTTCGCACGCGCCACGGGCATCTTCCGGGAGAAGTTGATTGGTCTATCCGCCGTTCTCGGCCTGTGCGTGATTTCCTTTGCCGTCATTGACAACTTTCCCCGCCTTTTCTTCGCCACCCCCATCTTGGGAATCGGCATGATCGCCATCGTGACAATTCCGCAGGACCGCCCCGAAGGCTTCATCCAGCGTGTGGCACTGGGCATGATGGGCTATTTGTTTTTCGGTTTCTCCCTCGGTTACCTCGCCCTCATCACTGTCGATCCCCTATACCGGCCGCTTCTCCTGCTTCTGCTTTTCGGCGTTGAGCTCAACGATATTTTCGCCTACTGCACCGGGCGTCTTTTTGGCGGGCCTAAGCTGCTCCCCAATATCAGCCCGGGCAAGACAGTTGCGGGCGCGGTCGGGGCAATGGTGCTGACC
>JAPLUJ010000242.1:4639-11091 GCA_026397695.1 Verrucomicrobiota bacterium
CCATTGGTTCCCGCTGCTTGTCATGGGTTTCGGCATCAGCGGATTCGGCCAGTTTGGCGACCTCCTGCTTTCGTCGATTAAGCGGGACATCGGCATCAAGGACCTCGGGCACGCGATTCCAGGCCATGGCGGCCTGCTCGACCGGTTCGACAGCCTGGTGATCATCACGCCGATGTATTATCACTTCCTCTCGCTCGTCCTCGGTCCGCTAGGCCACGGACAGGCGGAACGCATCATCACTGGCGGCACCCCATGAAAGGCTGGGATTTTCAACCTGCGCGGGATTTGGATCTGAGCGGGATCGAGCGCCATCGCAGCCTTCTGCGGGAACATGGCTTGGCCGCCAGCGTCGCACGATTGTGCTGGTGCTCTTTGATTCGAGTCGCCTTCAGGGTATGGAATCGCCCCCGTGTCATTGGTCGCAGTAATTTACCGCTGGAGCCGCCTTTCATTCTGATCGCGAACCACACCAGCCACCTCGATGCAGTGCTGCTCGCATCCGTGCTCCCCGTCAAATGGCGCGACAATGTTTTCCCCATCGCCGCAAGCGACACGTTTTTCGAAAAGCGCCCGACCGCCGCCTTTGCGGCCTGGTTTCTCAACGCCCTCGCCATCCGGCGTGGCGGCGTGCGCTGTCACGACCTCAATGAAATGCGTGACCGACTCGCCCGGAATGGTGCCATCTTCATCATCTTTCCAGAAGGCACCCGCAGCCGCACAGGGCAGCTTCAGGCATTCAAAAGCGGGATCGGCCGACTGGTCGCGGAGAGCCAAGTCCCAGTGGTCCCCTGCCGCCTCGAGGGATGCTTTCAAGCCTGCCCGCCCAGCAGTCGGTTTGTGAAACCAAAACAACTCACTCTAAAAATCGGACTTCCGCAAAATTTTCAGCAAACCCTGGACAACCGGGTCGGATGGGACTCCGTCGCAAGACAATTGCATGCGGCCGTGGAAGCACTCAGCGAATGAAGGCGTCAAGGCCACCACTGCAGGACGATGGCGGTTGCCATTACGGATCGGCTCTAGAGTTTAAGAAAATTCTCCAAAAGTCGCTTACCATCCTGGGTTAGAATAGACTCAGGGTGGAACTGCACGCCATGGACAGGATATTCCTTGTGCATCAGGCCCATGATTTCACCTTCCTCAGTCCAAGCGGTGATCTCCAGACAATCCGGCAGTGTTTCCCGCTTAACGATGAGCGAATGGTAGCGGGTGGCCTCGAAGGGACTCGGCATTCCGCCAAAAACGCTTTTCTCTGAATGATGGATTGGCGAGGTTTTCCCGTTCATGAGACGGCCGACACGGACCACATCACCGCCGTAAACCTGTCTGATCGATTGGTGGCCGAGGCACACACCTAGAATCGGCGTGGTGGCTCCCATCTCCTTGATGAGTTCGCAGGAAATTCCAGCTTCGGTTGGCGTGCACGGGCCGGGGGAAAGCGACCCCCGCTCTCCGGTCCGGCCACCGGCTCTTCCAACGGCCTTCACCCCAAAAGCAAATTCCTTGGCTCCAGCCTAAGCCCTGAGAGACGGGGATGGCGCTCGTGAACCAAAACAACTAACCGAAAGGAGAACGTAGAACTAACGAGCGACTGAAAGACTCTATCGAAACCCGGCGGCCGGCAGAAATGGCGTCTTCAAGCGTAGGCAGCAGGACCCGCCTGCCTGCCGGCAGGCAGGTGTGATTGAGCCTCGAAATGGTTTCAAAGGAGGATATCGGGACAACGGACCCGTCACTGGCAACGCACCTGGGGCTCTGAACCCGGATTAGTGTGTCTTACGGAAAGTGGTGGACAGCCTTGGGGGCGAAACCGTAGCTTGAGGAACCGGATGCGTTAATTGCGCTCGTCCGGATCAGTGGGGGGCGTCGTCCGGCCTGCGGGCCGGGCGGCCCTATCCCGGAATCAACCATCAACTTGCATCCAGAAATTGGATATTGTCCATGCCTGACACCACAAAAAGACGATTTCCTATCAGGCTGATTCGCGCCATGTGGTGGGTGGCGGTGCCATGCGCGGGGGGGGCTGTTCCGGGTATTGTGGAAACCGTGGAAACCACTACCGTGAACGCTACTTCCAACGTGCCCGGGCACCGCTACACGTGGCAGGATGCAAGTGGCAATCTTCGTTCCGCGCTGATGCTGGACCAAACCGCCAATCGCGCAGGGGTCCTCCGCCAGTTGAAATACGAGGCAAGCGGCGCTGATCGCGTATGTTCTGCGATTCCATCCAACAGCAATGCCATTCAGGGTATGGGCTACGTGGTGAACCATCTCGGCACGGGGAATCCCTGGGGAAATTGGACCGCCGGTGTCAGCACGGCCATCGGTGGGACGACCACGATGGTCTTTGCCGGGAAGATAATCCCCACGACGGTGCATTGGATGTTCGCAACCGGGCGGTCACATCCCCTTTTCAGTGTGTCTCAGGATGCCCGCGCCCATACCGCCGGCAACATCGGGGCTGACTCCCGCAGCCCGTATGGAACCCTCCAGTTTGCCGGAGACGGACTCTCCCAGGACTGCCTGATCGGCGGTGTTTCCTGGGGCGACACCTTCAAGTTCGTGAGCGTGCAGGCGAATACCACCAACGAAAGCACCACGCTGGTGGCGGCTTCAGGTTGGCGCTACAATGAAGCCAACACCATTCCGTTCACGATGGCCTGGGCCAGCGGGGTGAATGCCGAACAGGGAACGGTGGCCACCACCTCGATCACCAAGCAGGATCACGGCAGCGACCCGCGGATCTATCCGGCCACCGGTTTTCGAAAAAACCAGCAGGATCTCAATGGTCCGATGATAAGCGGGGACGACTGGCAGTACCAGATGATGAATTATCCGGAAGTTCCGACCGGTGGAACCTACGACAAGAAGATCGGCTGGGGAACAAACTTCGGAATGCTTGGCGGATTCGACAATTGGGGTGACACCTCGCTCGTCAAAACCGAATACAGCCGCCACCGGGATAGCGTCGCACCATGGACGGGCAGCCGCACCAGCGGGTTGTTTCTTGCCTACTCGACATTCATTGTTCTGGGGGAACACACCGGTGGTTATCGTGGCGGAGCGACCGGGCAGACCGTCACCCAAATGGAAGCCATCCAGGCGGCCACGTTCACCGCCGCGACCGGCCAGGTCAAAACCCAGGGACCGCTCAGTCCGAGCGTCGCCAGTTCGCCGAGTGTGACATTTTCACCGGTCGGCTACGATGCCTCTTACTCAGTCTGGACGCTCGATGCGGCACCAGGCAGTGCCGTGACCATGACTTTGACACCCGCCGCGGCAAAGCCTTTGATCAATCCGGTTTTTCTGATCTCCAACTATCAGTCGAGTGCCGTGGGGGTCGTGCGGATCAATGGCACCACCGCAGTGCCTGATGTGGATTTCTTCGCGTCATTGGATGCCGGCAAGCATGCGCTATGGGTCACCCTCAATCGAACGGTTAGCCAAGCCACTACGCTAACCGTGGAGAAATTACCTCAAACCATTACTTTTGGGGCCTTGCCGGATCGCACGGTCGGTGATCCAGCCTATCCGCTCTCCGCAACTTCCTCTTCCGGACTGGCTGTGACCTTTGCCAGCGGCAACCCGTCTGTGGCCACAGTGACAGCTTCGACCCTAGTCATTACCGGTGCCGGCACGGCAACTGTCACCGCTTCCCAGTCTGGCGATGCCACCTACGCCGCAGCGCCGGACGTTCCCCAAACCCTTAAAGTGCTCACTCCCTTCGAGCACTGGAAAGTTGTCAAATCCCTGCCTCCGGGTATTACCGATGGCGAAGATCCCGATGCTGACGGAATTTCCATCTTGATCGAGTATGCATTGAACATGAGTCCGACAATCCCCGATGTCCTGCCGGTCTTCAGCACCGTGACAGAAGGAAGACTCGCCGTGGCGGTCACAAAAAACCCAACCGCTTCCGACCTTACCTGGGGGGCGGAAGTTTCCGCAAACCTGTATTTATGGGCTCCAGCCACCACCACTCTCAACACCCCCGCCCGATTTGAAGCCTCGGACATCTTGCCGATCACCAATCCGCCCAATCGATTCATTCGTCTGCGGATTTCCCATCCCTAACGTGAAAAATCAACCCTTCCTTTCCCCGCCATCCGGTCCGGCCACCGGTTCTTCCAACGGCCTTCACCCCAAAAGCAATTTCCTAGCATTAATACGAATCATGAAAAGCACACCCACCATTAAATCGCTGGCTGCGGGCGCCGGTTTCCTTGCGACGGTCCTGATCGGAGCAAACGCCATGGCCGCTCTGATAACGCCAGTGCCGGAGAAGGTTCCCTGCGCCGTGGCGGATCGGCAGGATTTCCAGATTCCCGACCGCGTGCAATTGACCGGCTGGCTCGGCGCGCGCATCGCCGCCAACGCGAGCAATCGATTGGCGAAGATCGACACCGCCCGCCTGTTGGAAGGCTACAAAAAACGACCCGGTCGTCAGTCATGGGACGGCGAGCACGTCGGCAAGTGGCTGCATGCCGCCACGCTGGCGTGGGTCAACACGAGCGACCCGAAGCTGCGCGCAAAACTCGATGAGGCCGTCGCCGAACTTTGCCAGTGCCAGCTTGCGGATGGTTATCTCGGCACGTATTTAGACCAGAATCGTTGGACCGACTGGGATGTTTGGTCGCACAAATACAACCTCCTCGGCCTCGTCACTTATATGCGCTACACCGGCAACCTCGCGCCGCTGCCGACCTGTCGGCGCATGGCCGACTTGCTGTGCCAGACTTTTGGCGACGGCCCCGGCGGGCGCGACATCATCCCGGCCGGCCATCATGTCGGCATGGCACCGACCAGTGTGCTGGAGCCGATGGTGTTGCTCTACCGGCTCACCGGTGAAGCGCGCTACCTGGAGTTCTGCAATTACCTCGTCCGTTCGTGGGAGCAACCGAACGGCCCGCACATCGTCTCGCGTTTGCTCGATGGCAAGGGCGTCAACGAAGTCGGCAACGGCAAAGCCTACGAGATGCTTTCTTGCCTGAACGGGGCGCTGGAACTTTACCGCACCACCGGTGAGCGCAAGCTGCTCGTCGCATGTGAGAACGCCTGGCAGGACATCGTTGCTCATCGCCTCTACCTCACGGGCGCGGCGAGCTACTGCGAGGTTTTCCACGACGAGTTTGATTTGCCGAACGTCAACAAAGTCGGCGAGACGTGCGTCACCGTCACTTGGCTGCAACTCAACGCGCAACTGTTGCGGCTGACCGGCGAGGCGCGTTTCGCGGAACAACTCGAACACGTCGTGCTCAACCAGTTGCTCGGCGCGCAGCAGCCCGATGGCGCGGGTTGGGGTTACTACGTCCAGATGGAAGGCAAGAAACCCTACAGCACCACGCTCGATGGCCATTGCTGTCTGTCCAGCGGTCCGCGCGGCGTCGCGTTGCTGCCGACATGCGCTGTCACCACCGACGTGGAAGGCGCGGTCATCAACCTCTTCGACGCCGGCAACGCGCAGCTCACCTTGCGCGACGGCACGCCGGTGAAGCTGTCGATTAAAACCGGCTACCCCGCCGATGGGTGCATCCGCATCACTGTGGCACCTGCCGAACGGAAAGAGTTTTCCATCAAGCTGCGCCTGCCTGCGTGGTGTCAGGAAAGTTCTCTCAAGCCCGCCGGCGCGAAGCTTGGTGCCGATGGCTACACGGTGTTGCGGCGGAAATGGGAAACTGGCGACACGATTGAACTGAACTTGAAACTCGAGCCGCGCGTGGTCGTCGGCGATCACCTGAACCAAGGGAAAGCCACCCGCTCCAGGCGCTCGCCCTGCCCAAGGCCGACCTTGCCGCGCTCGCGATCACGCCCGAAGCCGCTCCCACCAGCCGGAAGACGTGGCCCGGCGCGCAAGTCTTCCGGGTCAACGTCACCGCGCCGGGTGGGGAAGCGCCGTTCACCGCACGGCTCGTTCCGTTTGCCGATGCTGGCAGCACCGGCCAACGCTACAAAGTCTGGATGCCGCTCGCCGGCCAAATGAGCGGCAGCATTTTGGTCGGCGGCATCGAGAGCCGTTCGCGCCCGGGCAACTCGAACGGTTCGATCAACGACGACGATATTGAGAATCCGGTGGCGACCTTCGACGGAACGCGCGCCGCCGAGGACTGGTTTGCCGTGACCATGCCCAAGCCGGCGACCGCGAGCCGGATTGTTTTCATGCACGGAAAAAATTTTCACAACGGCGGCTGGTTTGACACCAGTGTCGGCAAACCGCGGGTGCAAATCCAGCGCACCGTTGGCGGCGACTGGGAAACTATCGGCGAATTGAGCGATTATCCGGCGACCACCGCGACGATCGGTCAGCACGACCGGCTGACGTGGTCCAATCGTTCGTTCACCCTGAATCTCGCGAAGCCAGTGACGTTCGTGGCCGTCCGTGTTCTTGGTGTGCCTGCCAGCGGTGACCAGCCCCAGCAGGCGTTTTCGTCGTGCGCCGAATTGCAGGCGTTTGC